>JAGHDO010000088.1 GCA_021159885.1 Synergistota bacterium
AAACTATGAGCTTTTTGTACTTCTCAACCATATTCCTAACTTTCTTGGGAACCATTGGTCCAAACGGAGCCAAACCAACCAAGCCTTCTCTCATTCCCCACCAGATATCCTCGCTCTTCCAAGTGCCATTTAAGACCCTCTTTATAATATAGGAGTATACTACTCCCCAGTGCCATACGCGAGAGGTCAGGTTATACTTGGGAGCAAACTTTCTCATGTCGGTATTATAACCTATGCAGTAAACGCCCTTTTCCTCACAAGCTTGCTGAGGAGCGGGAGAATCAGTCTCCTGAGCTATAACATCACAACCAGCCTCTATCAGGCTCAAAGCTGCTTCCTTTTCAGTGGGGGGATCATACCAAGCATTCACCCACACAACGTGCACCGTCGCCTTCGGATTTACCTTTCTAACACCAAGAGTAAAAGCATTAGCTCCCCTTATGACCTCGGGGATCGGATGAGCCCCAACATAACCTATCTTATTCTTCTTAGTCATCATGCCCGCGGCGATTCCGCTCAAAAATTCTGCCTCATATATCCTGCCAAAGTAAGTTCCTACATTCTTAGCCCTCTTGTAGCCAGAGCAGTGCACGAAAACCACATCGGGATGCTTCTTTGCAACCTGAAGCACCGCATCCATGTAGCCATAACTCGTGGCAAATATAACCTTACAGCCCATAGCTATTAGGTTCTCCATAGCGGTAATTGCCTCCGCTCCTTCGGGAACCGATTCAAGGTAAACCGTATCAACATTGGGAAACTTCCTCTCTATATATTTTCTCCCCTGATCATGAGCATATGTCCATCCCGCATCCCCAACCGGACCTATGTAGATAAATCCCACCTTTAGCTTCTTTTCGCCCGCGAGGGCAAAGCCAGAAAGGGTTCCTACAACAAAAATCAACGCCAGTAAAACAATCAATATCTTCCTCATATAACTTCACACCTCCTCGAGAAGGCTAAGTATAAGTCTCCCACTTACTTTTCTCCTATACTCTTCAGAAGCTCGGACATCAGATATCGGAGACACCACCTCCTCTATCATTAGGCTCGCCTTTCTAAGTATATCCTCTGAAATAGGCTTGCCTTTCAAAAACTCCTCAGCCTTATAGGCTCTTATTACGGTTGGAGCCACGCTTCCCAAAGCTATTCTGATGTCCTCAAAAAAGCCATCACTAAGGCGATAAATAACGGCAATAGAAGCTATAGAAATGGTCATTGAGCTTCTCTGCCCAACTTTGCGATATATGAACCTGTAATCGTCGGGGAAATCCCTTAAAAGGATAGAAAGGAGAAGCTCTCCATTCCTAAGGTCCGTCTGACCAGGCCCCTTTATGAAATCTGAAATGCGAAGAACCCTCTCCCCTTCAAGGCTCACAAGCTTAACCTGAGCCTCATAAGTGTAAAGCGCCGGTAAACTATCTCCTGCTGGGGAAGCGTTAACTACATTGCCACCTATCGTCCCAAGATTTCTTATCTGACGAGATCCTATAACCGAAAGAGCACTTTTAAGCAAAGGTGGTATATCCATCGAGAGAAGCTCCGTATGCGTGAACAAAGCCCCCATTTCGAGTTTTCCGCTTTCCCTTCTAAAGATCCTAAGCTCCGGTATTCTGGTTATATCCACAAGCAAGCCGGGATTTTCAAGCCCCCTCTTTATCCTGACGAGAAGGTCTGTCCCACCAGCTATAGGTTTACCCCCATCTGAGAGAATCTCGAGAGCCTCCCTTAAGCTTCCCGGCACCAGAACCTTAAAACTCACTCTTTCCTACCTCCCTTTACAGCCATAACGGCATCCACTATCTTCTGATAGCCGGTGCAACGACAAAGATTTCCCGAAAGAGCCTCTCTTACCTCCTCACGAGACGGATCAGCGGATTCATCAAGGAATGAAGCGAGGTTCACTATCATTCCAGGCGAGCAGAAACCACATTGAACTGCTCCCTCCTTCACCATGGCGTCTATCAGGGGATGATTGGAAATTCCCTCTATAGTCGTGATCTCAGCTCCGTCCGCCTTAACCGCTAAAGTAATACAGGATGGAACTGGTTTTCCATTTAAAAGCACGGTACAAGCTCCGCATTCTCCCATCTCACAACCGCTTTTGGTTCCGTGAAGATGAAGCACATCTCTTATAAGCTCAAGAAGCGTCATATCCTCCCTTATCTCGACTTCCTTCTCCTCTCCGTTTATCTTAAAGCGAATTCTCAAAGTCATCCACCTCCATATACCTTTCCAAAAACTCGTCCGGATCCTTAGAAACGAGAGGGGCATCAAGAGAAGCTTTAAATACCGCATCAATGTCCTTCAGCCCACTTCCCGTTATAAGAAGAACTACTTCCTCATCCGAGGAAAAGGCATCCTCATGCGACATTTTTAAGAAACCAGCAAATGCTGCAGCTCCAGCAGGTTCAGCAAAAATGCCCGTTAAGGTGGAAAGCTCAAAAATAGCTGAGAGAATCTCATCATCTGAAACTGAGATCATCAATCCACCAAGTTCCTTCAAATACTTCATGGCTTTGACAACATCTCTTGGCTTGCCCACGCATATGCTATCTGCAAAGGTTTTAGCCTCTCCATCCACAATCTCTCCCCTCTCAAAGGAAAGCTTGACGAACTCAGCACCCTTCGCTTGAACACCTATTATCTGAGGTATCTCCTTAACGAGACCAACTTCCCTTAATTCTCTAAATCCCTTACATATAGCGCTTATTATCGTCCCGTCTCCAACAGGAACGAATATCCTGTCTGGAGATCTCCAGGAAAGAGCTTCAGCTATTTCAAAAGCTCCTGTTTTCTTCCCCTCAAGAAGATAAGGATTTATGGCAGTAGACCTGTTATACCATCCCTTGATCTCAGAAACCTTTCTACATAGATCAAAGGCATCATCATAGCTCCCATCAACGCGATAAACCTCCGCGCCGTAAGCGAAAAGCTGGGCAAGCTTTGGTTTTGGAGCATCTTTCGGAACGAAAATAACGCTTTTCAGTCCAACGCTCGCCGAGAGACCAGCCAATGAGCTCGCTGCGTTTCCCGTAGAAGCACAGGATATAACCTTAAAGCCCCTCTCACGAGCTACCCCTATCGCAATGGCAGATGCCCTATCCTTATAGGAAGATGTGGGGTTAACGGTATCATCTTTTATATAAAGCTCTTTTATACCATGTGCCTTGGCAATATATGAAGCTCTATAAAGGGGCGTCCATCCAACTCTCAGCGGAACGGATTTCCTCTTGACCGGTAAAAGAGGGAGATACCTCCACATGGATAGTTCATATCCAAAACCTTTGAACATCTCAAGATCATATATGACCTCGAGAGTCCCATACCTGTCTCCACAGGCAGGACATGTATATAATACCTCCTCTGGGGAGTATGTCCTGCCACAACTCACGCACCTTAACCCTATAACCTCACCCATCCTCAAACACCCCTATTACCTCGCCCAGGCTCTTAAAGCCGAGCTCCTCAAGAAGCGGAGGAAGATCGCGAGCTATCTCATCGAATATATCCACTCCCTTAAGAATAGCGGAAGAGAGAATTTGAACGAGAGTAGCACCAGCCATCATAAACTCAATGACATCAAGCGCACTCGATATTCCCCCAACTCCTACGATAGGAACGTTGACCGCCTTTCTAATCTCATACACGAATCTTAAAGCTATCGGTTTTATGGGAGGTCCTGAGAGCCAGCCATATTTCTCTCCCAGCTTGCTTTTTCTTTTTCTCACGTCTATGACTATGCCTGGCCCCAATGAGTTTATAGCCACTATACCACTCGCTCCTCCATCAACCGCAGCCTTTGCAAAATCAATCACGTTTCCAAAATGAGGGCTCATCTTAATAAGGATCGGCTTCTTGGTGAGAGAGCTGGCTGCTCTACATATCCTGTAGATAGGCTCAACATCGGTTCCAGTATAGTGTGTGGATATCTCAAAAGCATCCGCAAATTCATCCAACATAGGCACGAGCCTCTGTATATCCTCAGGCTTATACCCCAAACTTACCACGATGGGAAGATCAACTTCCTTCCTTATTTCCGGCAGAAAGGATTGCGCCCACCTTTCCGGAGGATCCTCAGACCAGAGCTCACAGTTCAGTAGCCCACAGCCAATCTTAGCTATAAGAGGTCTTTTCACCTCAGCAGGTTTAGTGGATATAGTCTTAAGAACTATTCCCCCAATTGATCTTCGAGCAAGTCTCTTGATTTTATCAGGCTTATCCGTTAGAGGACCAGAAGCAACAAGCAAGGGGTTTCTGAACCTTATCCCAAAAACCTCCATCTCAAGCATTTTCGATCACCCTCTCCCAAAGCCTCTTTGCCACTTTCTCAGCTTCCGAAAAAACCCTTTCTTCATCAACATTAAGAACTTTTCCACTATCAAGCAAAACTTTCCCTCCAACGATAACCTTATCGACTTTTAGGCTATCCGCTATTCCAAACAGAAGATGCCCTAAAAAGTTATCAGCATTTAGGGGCGTGGGAGGATTATAATCCAGAACAATCAGATCAGCAGCATATCCGGGAGCTATCTTTCCAAACTTAAGCTCTCCTCCCCAGAAAGATTCCAAAGCCTCATAATTATTCTTCAGAAAAGTATTACATATTTCCTCAAGGCTAACAGCGTTAAAATCCCTTTTCTCGTGTTTCTGTAAAAGAAAAGCTACCCTAAGATCATTTAAAATGTTAAAGCCATAACCGTCGTTCCCAAGGCATACTTTTATTCCTCTGTCAAACATGGAGCTGAGATCCGCCGTCCCTACTCCGTTATTCATGTTAGATTGAGGACAATGGGCAAAGAAAACATCTCGTGAAGACAGGATATCCTTCTCACCAGCGCTTAAATCTATCCCGTGAACCACGATGGTGTTTTTCCTCAAGATGCCCCATCTGTCAAGTCTTTCAACAACCTTGAGATCATACTTCTCAATAGAGTCCCTTTGATCTTCGGGGCCTTCAGCCAAGTGAATGTGAAACCCCACACTCTCCGGAGCAGATCCAACACAAGCTTGAAGCGTCTCATCAGACAACGTGAAGGAAGCGTGGAGCCCCAAATGAGCCTTGAAATAACCGTTCCCCTCCTTAAGCGATAGCTCTATAAAGCTCAGATTCTCTTCTATAGCCTCTTCCGCTTTCTCCCTCCCACATCTATCAGAAACCTCATAACATAAATCCGCTCTCATACCAAGCTCATCAACAAGCGCTCTCTTTAAAAGGAGCAAACTTCCTCTTACACAACCGTAACTCGCATGGTGATCAACTATAGCAGTTATTCCAGATTTAAGGCTTTCTATTCCTCCTACAAGAGCACTGTAATAAACGGATTCCTCATCAAGGTGAAGATCAAGCTTCCACCAAATCTCCTTGAGTATCCCCAAAAAGCTTTGAGGAGAAACGCTTATTGGCATTCCTCTGACCAAACTGCTATAAAGATGAGAGTGAATGTTAACCAATCCCGGAAGAACCAGTTTTCCAGCAAGATCGAGATCGGATGAAAAAGGAATTCCCTTTCCTACCTCTGATATCACTCCTCCTTCAATTCTTATCCATCCTTTCTCTACAAGAGATCCATCGTTAGTCCATATAACAGCATTGGAAAGTATCAAGATCCGCTATCCCCCTTCAATATTTCCATAAGCACCTTCTCCGGCGTGAAGGGAATCTTTCTCATCCTTCTTCCTATCGCCATTCTTATGGCATTTCCTATGGCAGGTGGAGGACCATCAACGCTTATCTCACCTGCTCCCTTTAAGCCAAAGGGGCCCGTGGGCTCATAGCCATCAACCGTTAAAACTTCTATATCAGGAATATCAGAAGCGGTAGGTATCATATAAGTGGTGAAGTCCGGATTTAGCACCTTCCCGTTCGAAAGCTTTATCTCCTCCATCAAAGCTGCTCCTATGCCTTGAGTAACCCCTCCTTGAACCTGCCCCTCAAAGAGAGATAGGTTAAGTATTTTACCAACATCGGTTGACGTAGCATACCCTAAGACGCGCACCTCTCCTGTAAGGGTATCTACTTCCACCAACGCAAGGTGAGCAGCAAAAGCATAGATAATATGGGGCAGCCCACTACCTATTTCTCTCCTATCCTTGGCAAGAGGCATTTCAACATAGGATGTAGAAACTCTTTTCTCTGGAGGAAGAAGCTCATAGACTTCGGAAAGGCTAACACTTCCCTCGTTCCAAGCAACACTATCCTCCTTGAGCTGAAGCTCCTCTACGGAAACGCCATACCTTTCTGAAACCGCATAGAACATATCGTTTTTAAGCTGCTCACATGCCTGAACAAGCGCCTTGCCATATATATAGGTCGTTCTTGACGCGGAAGAGGGTCCGCTATCGAGCGTTCTATCTGTATCGGGAAGCACGAGTTCAAAGAGCTCCATGGGAGCGTTCAAAACCATGGAGGCTATATGAACATAGCTTGACGCGTTTCCTTGACCCATGTCTGATATCCCAGCATATACCCTGTATTTCCCATCTGGGAGAAGCTCTATCTTCGCCTCGGCATAGTCAGGTATACCCACGCCAAGGCCTCCTCCCTGATATGAACACGCTATTCCCCAGCCTCTTTTCTTGAAAGGTGAGTTAGTCTTAAGCAGTCCATCCTTCTTCTTCCAAAGATCGCTTTTCTTAAGCTTTTTTAAAGCTTCTCTTAAACCAACGCTATATATAAGCGTATGCCCTATAGGGCTTTTATCTCCTCTTCTTATGGCGTTTTTATACCTTATCTCCCAGGGATCCATTTTCAGGACAAGGGCAAGCTCATCCATCTGCGATTCAAAAGCAAAGTTCACCTGAGGAACCCCAAAGCCTCTCATGGCTCCGCACACAACATTATTGGTATAGACGGCGTACCCGTCAACATGAGCATTCGGTATCTTATATGGACCTCCGAAGTGCTCCACCGCCAAGGACATAACCTCAGCACCAAAGCTCGCGTAAGCACCGGTATCAAAGTAGAGCTCAGCCTTAACCGCCGTAAGCGTTCCATCCCGCTTAGCTCCGGTCCTATACCTCATGATCGCGGGATGCCTATGATAGCTCGACTGAATGGATTCCTCTCTCGAGTAAACGAGCTTCACGGGCCTCTTAAGATAAAGAACCGCGAGGGCAAGGTGTATCTGAACGGTAATGCCATCCTTCCTTCCAAAGCCTCCCCCGAAAAAGGGAGCTATAACCCTAACCATATCCTCCGGTATTCCCAAAGCTTCGGATATCTCCCTTCTGTCTCTAAACGGGGTTTGAGTGCCAGCCCAAATAACTATCTTGCCATCCTCCCACTTAGCAAAGCCCGCCTCCGTTTCGAGTGAAGCGTGATCTATGATAGGATATACATACTCTCCCTCAACCACAACATCAGCCTCTTCAAAGCCCTTCTCCACATCTCCAACGCTTACCGAAAGCTTCTTTAAAAGATTTCCTCCTTCGTGAACTAAAGGAGCGTCATCTTTCAGAGCCTCAAGGGGATCAAAAACAGCCGGAAGAACCTCGTAATCCACCTTTATAAGCGAAAGAGCGCGAGAAAGCGCCTCCTTACTCTCAGCAGCGACAAGACATATAGGGTCTCCAACATACCTTGCTTTTCTCTCGACCAATACCTCTTGATCCTTCCTCACCACCCCGTATCTGTTAGTTCCCTTTATGTCTCTGCAGGTAAAAATCCTAACAACTCCAGGAACCTTAAGGGCTTCTTTAAGATGCAAATTACTTATAATAGCGTGAGGATGCTCGCTCCTCTTAAGCCCAAGATAAAGCATACCTTCTTCGTAATAGTCAGATGGATAAAAATGCTTCCCTCTTGCCTTATCGTAGGCATCAACCTTAATAATCCTCTCTCCCATGCTTGGCAAAGGCGCTCACCCCCTAAGAGCCTTAAGAACCCTTTCCGGCGTAAAAGGATTCTCCCAAAGCCTCACTCCCACGGCATCATATATGGCATTCGCTATGGCGGGAATCGGACCGTTTATGCATATCTCAGCAACGCTTTTAGCGCCGAAGGGTCCCGTGGGCTCATCGGTCTCAACGAATATGACATCAACCGGCGGCATGTCCGCCGCCGTTATAATCTTATAAAGAGAAAGATCACCATTAAGGAGCTTACCTTTCCCATTAAACTTCATTTCCTCAAAAAGCGCGTATCCTATCCCATTAGCTATAGCGCCCAATACCTGCCCCTTCGCAAGAGGAGGGTTTATAACCTTACCGCAGTCGACCGCAACGACATATCTCAAAACCTTAACGAATCCCGTCGCTTCATCCACCTCAACCTCAGCAAAGTGGGCGGCAAAAGGAGGAGGTGAAACTGGAGATACGAAGGAAGCTGATGCCTCTATTTGGCGCTGGTTTCTCACATAGAGACTTCTTAAACCTATATCCTTTAGGGAGACGCTCCTTCCATCATCGCCTTTAACGAACACCTTCCCATCCTTCAGGAAAAGCAGGTTCTTTTCAACCAAAAGCATCTCAGAAGCTACATCAAGAATCTGATCCCTAAGCTTTTCCGCCGCTTTCTTAACCGCGTTCCCAGAGACATAGGTCGTGCTCGAAGCATAAGCCCCCGTATCAAAAGGCGTAAAATCCGTATCGGATGAGTAAACATATAT
>JAGHDO010000089.1 GCA_021159885.1 Synergistota bacterium
GTTCTCCCTTCATCACAGTGCATGTAGGTGTGACCTCATATTCGAGGCCGGACCCCTTTATTCTCGCTATTGCTTTGTCCACCAGCTTTATTATCTCTTCCTTGCTCTTTCCAAATGGTAGTACCCTTAGGTCAGCTCTTACCATTATCAAGGTCACCTCCTGAGGGGTTTTAGTTATGCTCTTATTGTAGTATACATCATTTCATGGTATAATGATACCGCAATGGGTCAAATTCTTAAAGTAGAAGGTCTCACTAAGGATTTTGGGGGCTTAAGAGCTCTTTCAAATTATGCTCTTTCCCTGGAGGAAGGGGAGCTGGTTGGTCTTATAGGGCCTAATGGGGCTGGTAAGACGACGGTGTTCAATTTGCTTACCGGTGTTATCAAGCCAACCGCTGGAAGGATATGCTTCAGGGGGGTTGACATCACTGGAAAAAGGCCTGATAAGATAGCCGCTCTCGGAATGTCAAGAACTTTTCAGAATATAAGATTGTTTGGAGCTTTAAGCGTAATAGACAATCTTAAGGTAGCCTACCATATGCATAGAAGATATGGCTTAGTAAGTGCTCTTTTAGGCTTTTCTTCCTTCAAACGGGAGGAGATGGAAATAGAGCAAAGGGCTTTAGAACTGCTTGAGCTCTTCGATATAGAGAGGTACAAAGATAGGCGCGCGGATTCCCTTCCGTATGGCGATCAGAGAAAGGTTGAGATAGTTCGTGCTCTCATGACGGGTCCGGAGCTTCTTCTTCTTGATGAACCTGCGTGTGGTATGAATCCTCAGGAGACGGAGGAGCTGATGGAGCTTATAAAGAGAATAAGAGAGGAATTTTCCCTTACCATTTTTCTCATAGAGCATGACATGAAAGTCGTAATGGGAATATGCGAGCGCATTCAGGTTCTGAACAAAGGGGAGCTTCTGGCTGAGGGTAAACCGGAGGAGATAAGAGAGAACCCCAAGGTTATAGAAGCTTATCTTGGGAGGAGAAAAAGCGTTGCTTAAGGTGGAGAGCTTGCACGTTTACTACGGTTCAATATATGCTCTTAAGGGTGTATCTCTCGAGGTTAAAAAGGGAGAAATAGTTACCTTAATAGGGGCTAATGGAGCAGGGAAGACTACTACGCTAAGGGCTATATCGGGATTGGTTCGCTCTGCGGATGGCAAGATCGTATATGAGGGTAAGGATATAACTTATCTTGATGCGAGCGATATAGTGGCTCTTGGGATATCCCACTGTCCGGAGGGAAGACAGCTCTTTGGGGGACTCACGGTGAGAGAAAATCTCATATTAGGAGCATATCTTAGAAAAGATAAGAAAGAGATAGAGGAGGATATGGAGAGGGTTTTTGAGCTCTTTCCTATCCTAAAGGAGAGAATAAACCAGAAGGCGGGAACCCTATCTGGTGGGGAACAAGAGATGCTTGCTATAGCTCGCGCCCTGATGAGCAAACCAAGGCTTTTACTGCTTGATGAGCCTTCCTTAGGACTGGCTCCTCTCGTGGTTGAAAAGATATTTGAAACGATAACCGAGGTTAGATCTTCTGGAACCACGGTTCTGCTTGTTGAGCAGAATGCTAATATGGCTCTTGAAATAGCAGATAGGGGGTATGTCCTTGAAACCGGTAAAATAGTTCTTTCAGGGAGTGCCAAGTCCCTGAGAGAAAATGAAGAGGTAAAAAGAGCTTACCTTGGGGGGTAGGATATGTTTTCGGAGGGATATCTCTTACAACAGCTTCTTAACGGTCTTACCTTAGGAAGTATGTATGCTCTGGTTGCAATAGGCTTCTCTCTGATATTTGGCATATTGAGCTTGATTAACTTTGCGCATGGTGATGTTTTAATGCTGGGTGCCTTTGCCGCTTACTTTGTGGTCCATTGGTTTGGAGTATCATTTTGGGCTTTAATTATATTAATCCTTTTCTTTGGAGCCGTGCTTGGGCTTTTGATAGAGAGGGTTGCATTCAGGCCTATAAGGAAAGCTCCTCCCATTACTGGCTTTATAACTTCCCTTGCTGTGGCGACCTTTATAGAGAACGCTGGAATACTTATAGTTACCGCTCAGCCGAGGAATTTTCCCGTTCCTGATTTCTTAAACAGGCTTTTTACAATGGGAACCGTTTCTTGCAGAGGAATAGATATGGTTATAATATTTCTTTCCCTCTTGCTTATGGGAATACTTACCCTCTTTGTTAAGAAAACCAAAATTGGCATGGCTATGAGAGCTACGTCTGAGAACTTAGATGCGGCAAGGCTTATGGGTATAAAAGTCAACAGGGTTATAGCTCTTGCCTTCGCTATAGGATCAGCTTTGGCTGCTATAGCTGGAATGATGTGGGGAAGCAAATATGGTCAGATAGATCCTTTAATGGGCTTCGTCCCGGGTCTGAAAGCTTTTGTCGCTGCGGTTATCGGAGGTATAGAGAGCATGCCCGGAGCGATGCTCGGCGGGTACTTTTTGGGTTTCTCTGAAGTGCTTTTCGTTGGTCTTCTTCCGCCGCAGATGGGGAGCTATCGAGATGCTTTTGTTTTCTCCCTGCTCATACTTATTCTTCTTCTTAAACCTTCGGGGATTCTCGGCAGGAGGGAGGAAGCCATAAAGTGAGGAAAGTCGTGATAATCGCTGTGATAGCTCTTTTGGCCTTTACTTATATTGCCGAGAATTATCTAAGTGATTATCACTTATCCGTTTTAGAGTTTTTGGGGATATATGCTATTCTGACGGTGAGCTTGGATATCACGAACGGTTATACGGGATTGTTTTCTCTTGGCCATCCGGCTTTTATGGCTATCGGAGCATATACATCTGCTATCTTGACCTTTCCTGCGATGCGAAA
>JAGHDO010000090.1 GCA_021159885.1 Synergistota bacterium
CAGGTTTGTAGCTATTAGCGTTCCATCCATCTTATAGAGTTGAAAGCCACCAAATGAGGGATCGGCTCTCGTAATATTGTTCATTGCCCATATAGCGCTTTCTCCAAGCTCGAGAGCAAGAGCGTTCAAGAATTCGCTTTTTCCACTCCATCCCTTAACGCTTTCAACTTTTTGCTTTAAGAAAGCGTTAAGCTTATCTGTTAGAAAGTCTCCTACCATTTTGAAGGATTTGATTTCAAGACTTTCTACTATCTTCCCGCTGGTATCTATACTCATAAATATAGCAATGCCCGTGGGGACGAGAACGCTCACTAAGACCAGAATCATTATCTTGATCTTGAGGGAGCCTCTCATCGTAGGTATCACCTCCTGATTTTTTACGATGTAGCGCTATAAAAAGTATATCACATCGAGTAAGGGAGTATCAAAGCTATCCGAGGGAAAAGGATTAGGAGAAAGACGGCTAAAATAAGTGAAACGAAGAAAGGGGTGATACCCTTAAAAATTCTTTCTATGGGAATTTCCGGGAAGATTCCCTTTATGACGTATGCATTTATTCCCACCGGTGGCGTTATAACACCTATCTGGGTTAAAAGCACGATTAAAACGCCGAACCATATGGGATCGTATCCCAAGCTTAAAATAACAGGATAGAATATTGGTACGGTTAGAAGTATCAGCGCCAGAGCGTCCACAAAGCATCCTCCTACAACATATATGGCTACTATGAGCATCATCGCCAGCATGGGGTGGTTTTCGAGACTCATAAGCCAGCTCTGAAGGCTTTGAGGAATTTTGGTTATAGCCAAAAAATGCCCGAAGACCGATGCTCCAGCAACCACGAATATTATCATGCATGATATACGCACGCTTTCAGAAAGCGCACGCTTTATTCCTTCCCATGAAATCGTTCCTCTTAAAAGAGAAGTTATGGTTATGAGACCCGTTCCTACTGCGCCCGCTTCAACTGGAGTGAAAATTCCGCCGAGAAGCCCTCCCACTACAGATATAAATATCAGGAGAACCTCTGATATGCTGAGCAGGGCTTTTAACCTTTCTTTCCATGCTTTTTTGGGATTTCGTGGTGCTATTCTGGGTTCTATTTTCATCCAAATGTAGATAGCTATTGAGAACAACGATGTTAATATCAAGCCTGGAATTATTCCAGCGATAAAAAGCTTTCCTATAGATTGCTGTGTCAGTATTCCGTAGATAACGAAGATCACGCTGGGAGGAATCATAATTCCGAGGCTTCCTCCAGCTGCCACGCTTCCTGCTGCTAAGGATTCATCGTATCCGTATCTTTTCATTTCTGGCAAAGCTACCATAGCCATGGTGGCGGTTGAGGCATTTGTGGAGCCGCATATAGCGGCGAATCCGGCACTTGCCCATATTGTCGCTATTGCCAGTCCTCCGGGGAGGTGTCCCAGTAATGCGTTGGAGGTGTCATACAGCCTTTTGCTCATGCCTGAGCTGTAAGCTATTTGTCCCATGAGGACAAATAGCGGGATCACTGCCAGAGTATAGGAGTTAAAGGCAGATGCGAAATCTACTACGAGGAGTTTCATAGCGGCGTGAAGGGAAACGAAAGCGCTAAAGCCGATAAAACCTACGAGTGCCATCGCTACTGCTACTGGAACCTTTAGAAAAAAGAGCAGAAGGAGGAAGATAACCGCGATTGTTCCTGATGATATCGGACTCAAGCCTTCTCCCTCCCAAGCTTAACCTCAGAAGGCTTCATTAGCTTAGTTGGTTTTATCACCATTCTCAGGGTTTTCAGGCTTTCGCTCAGAAAAGCAAGCCCCGCGATTAAGCCGATGGTTAAGTAAACGGGATACAGAGGTATACCGAGGGTCATCGAGGTTTCTCCAGAGATGTACGAGCTCGCTCCGGAGGAGAGCATACCCACGCTGAGTATAAAGAGGAAAGCCAAGGTTATAATGCGCGAGACGGCGTTGACGAAAGGTATAAAGTGCTTTGGAAAAATCCTATCTGCTATATCCACGCTTATTTGCTCGCCGTTCTGGAAGCTCTTTAATACGGCGAGCGAAATCATTATCGAGGTCAAAAATTCCACTATGTCATAGCTTCCTGGAACCGGTGATCTAAATATTCTCAAGATCACATCAACGCATATCAGCGTGGTGGTAAATCCGAGCAGAGCACCCGAGGCAAGATTTAGGACTTCACCAAGTACTTTCATTTTTCAGAACTCCCTTCCATTATAAGCTTTTTGAGGGCTTTTACGCATTTTCTCCCAGGAAATCCCTTTTTCTCCAGCTCTTTTGCATATTCTTCTATGACTGGTCTTACTCTCTTAACCCATCTTGCGCTTTCCTCTTTTGAGAGATATATAAACTTGTTTCCTAAGCTCTCAGCGTAAGCCTTCCCTTCCCTGTCGCTTTCGTCCCAAGCTTCGCCATGTTTCTTTATCCATTTTTGGCTTACTGTCTCAAATATCTTCTTTATATCTGCGGGGAGCATTTCCCATTTTTTCAGGTTCATTATCACGTACATTCCGGTTGTGTATCCAATGTTGGTGCACATGATCGTGTATTTAACCACTTCAGCTTGTCTCCATCCCTTTAACACTTCCATAGGGGCAAAAGTTGCTTCTACCACGCCTCTCTGAAGAGCTTCGTATGCCATTCCTTGGCTCATGGCTATAGGAGTGGCCCCCAAGGCTTTTGCTACCTTCGCGCTGAATCCCGTTGTTCTTATCTTGACCCCTTTAAGATCCTCAAGCTTGGTTATCCTAACCTTGGAGTGAAGTAGACCCGGTCCATGGGCATGAAGATAAAGGACCTTTACCTGCGAAAGCTCCTTGGGTTTGAACATTTGATAGTATTTGTTTATGACTTTGGTTGCGGTTATCGCGTTAGGATACCCCATTGGCAGGTCAACTGCGCCCATTATGGGAAATCTTCCGCTTGTGTAAGCAAAACAGGACATTCCTATATCCGCTACGCCGTTTAAAACTCCATCGAATATATTGGGTCCTTTAAGCAATGATCCTCCGGGATAGTAGGTTATTTTCACGCTTTCCTTGCTTTGGATTTCTATTTCTCTGATCCAGTCTTCCGCGAGCTTGGATTGCACATGTGATGGAGGGAAGAAGTTAGCATATGTAAGCTTTATAATGGTTTTCCCGCTTGCGATGCCGATTCCCGCATTTCCCCAGATTAAAGCCATTATCGCGATAAGAACCGCTCTCTTAAGCTTTTTCATTTTTAAAGACCTCCTTTTATTTTGAGGGTATGGAATTATAAAAAAAGCCGCCACCGGGAAAGGTGGCGGCTTTAATTGCCCTTTGCTCGGAGGGGCTTTACCCCATCGTGAGCACAGCCAGCCTTTCCCGCATCCTGGCGGGCTTAAGGTAGTAATAATAATAGCGATAACCGAAACTATGGAGTTTACTGGCTGCGCTCTGTGAAAGCAATTGATTTCCCCCCTTTTAGGAGAATTTATAACACATAGTTGGTGGGATGTCAATATTTCATGGAAGGGAAAATTTGACATTTAGAAGTTCTGCTTTTATCATCTTATCTTAGACGAATATCGCATATCTCGGGTGGGAGGTGAAAGCGCGCATGAGGGTGAAAAGACTTGTGGTAATGGGAGTTTTGATCGGTGTGCTTGCCATTACCCTCGTGGCTTCTCCGGCTCTATCTGCTAAGAAGTTTATAACTATAGCTTCTGGTCCCGTTGGCGGTGAATGGTACATATTAGGAGGTATTCTTGGAGAGATAGTTAAAGAGATTGCGCCGGGAAGCAAGGTTATGGTTAGAACGGGGGGATCTTTATCTAACCTATCTACCGTTAATATGGGAAAAGCCGATATAGGGATAACCCAGGATCGTCTGTTTTATGAGGCACGTAATGGAATGGGAGCTTTTAAGGGAAGAGAACCCTTTAAGAATGTTGAGGGGCTTTGCTATCTTGCTGATATATACATGGGTGTCTTCTTAGTCAGGGCTGATTTTCCAATTAATTCCATTGACGAGATAAAGGAAAAGAAAATAGCTATAAGACTTGTGACTGCTCCGAAAGCCTCCTCTCCTTCTAAGGCTACCGAGAGGGTTCTTGAGGCTTATGGCATAAAACCAGAGGATCTCAAAGCGTGGGGTGGAAGCATTAGCTATGTTTCATATTCAGAAGCAAGTTCGCTTATAAAGGATGGACATGCTGATGCATATTGTGGTCCTATTCTTCCTGCCATAGTTGAGCTTTCTACCGTCCGTAAGCTTAAGCTCCTTCCGCTGAAGAAATCCGTTATAGATTATCTGGTAAAGAAATATAAGTATGGAAGGGCAGTTATTCCGAAAGGGGCATACTATTTCGTTAAGCAGGATACGGAGACCATAACCGAGTCACCCATTATCATCGTTAATAAGAAGTTGAGTGAGGATTTCGTGTATGAGCTTACCAAGGCTATCTGTGCACAACCTGATAGAATACGTCAATCAGGGAAAACCTATAGAAACTTTGATCCTGAGAAAGCTCCGAATATACATGGTGGGCCCATTCATCCTGGAGCTCTCAGATACTATAAGGAGTGTGGTTGGATCAAATGAGATGCAATCTGTAGCGCTCAAGGGGAGTTAGGGAGGTACCCCTGGCTCCCCTTTTTCTTTAAGGGGGTGTTAACTTGCGCTGGGTTATTTATGTAACCTCGGTGCTTCTTATTTCGTTTCACATATATACCGCCGCGTTTGGTTCGTTTATAGCTCAGCTTCAAAGAAGCTTTCACCTGACGTTAGCGGGAATATTGGGGTTCTTGTTTTATCCTGCCCTTAGAGGGAAAAAGATTGGAAAGCTTGATCTTATTCTATCTGCTCTCTCCGGAGTAGCTTTTGGTTATATTGCGCTAAACTGTAATAGAATAGCGGAAAGGGAATCTCTGGTTAGCTACCTCTCACCGCTTGATCTTTTAATAGGTGCGCTCGTGATAATTCTCGTTATAGAGCTCGCGAGAAGAACTGTTGGATGGGTTCTGAGCTTTGTAGCAGCATTATCACTGGCTTATGCTTATTTTGGTCCGCATCTTCCGGACATCATAGCACATCCCGGAATTTCCTTAAGGGATATCATTGACTATCAGGTATATGGTTTAGATGGTATCTACTCTATCCCTCTTGGTGTTTCCTCAACTTATATAGTTTTATTTATAATCTGGGGAACCGTCATGGAATATTCTAAGACCGGGGATCTAATAATGGATCTCGGAAAGCTATTCGCGGGTAAGTTTCGCGGAGGTCCAGCTAAGGTTGCTTGTATAACTTCTGCTCTTTTTGGATCCCTTTCAGGGAGCGCCGCTGCAAACGTTTATGCTACGGGCACCTTTACTATACCTATGATGGTGAAGATCGGATATAAGCCTGCTACTGCAGGAGCAGTTGAAGCAGTTGCATCAACAGGAGGACAGATAATGCCTCCCGTTATGGGAGCGGCAGCCTTTCTCATGGCGGAGTGGCTTGGGGTTCCATATATAACGATATGTAAAGCTGCGCTTTTACCTGCCATTTTTTACTACATAGCTTTAATCTTTATTCTCGATTTTGAAGCGGCAAAGCTCGGAATAAGAGGTATGAGTAGTGAGGAAATACCCTACTGGAGAGATGTCCTTAAGAGAATTTATCTTTTAGTTCCCTTGGTCTTTTTCATTATAGTTTTGATTAAAGGGTATACCCCTTTTAGAGCGGCTTTTTTCGCGATCCTTATGAGCTTTGCCTTAAGCTTCCTGAGGAAAGATACCATGCTTACTTCCCGCAAGCTTCTTGATGTAGCTGTGGTTTCCGCGAAGAGAACGGTTATGATAGCTTCCGCCTGTGCAGCGGCGGGCATAGTTATAGGAATAATAACTCTTACTGGTATAGGGTTGTCTCTCTCAAGTATAATTCTTCTTCTATCGGGCGGAAAGCTCTTTTTAAGTCTCCTGCTTATAATGATTTGTTGCATAATAATGGGTATGGGAACTCCTACAACGGTCGCTTACGTTATAGTAGCCACCCTTGCGGTTCCTACCATGGGGAAGCTTGGCTTTTCTTCTATTCCAGCTCACTTATTTGTCTTTTACTTCGCGGTTATCTCCATGATAACGCCGCCGGTGGCTATAGCGGCTTATGCAGCCGGCGAGATAGCCAAAGAGGATCCCATGAGGATTGGCTTTACCGCCATGAAAATAGCCCTTCCGGTCTACATTATTCCTTATGTTTTTCTGTTTGATAGGAGCTTGTTGCTTGAGGGATCCCTTACCGGAATAGCTTTCAGAGCTTGCGCCACGTTTCTGAGCGTTTTGGTCTTTGCCGGAGGAGTTGCTGGTTGGTTTTTCGGTAATATAGGATGGGTATGGAGAAGCTTGCTTTTAATGACGTTTCTTCTCATAAATATTCCCTTGGGGAGGATAACCGTGCTTGGCCTCGCGCTGGGGCTCATTTTAACTGCTTTTCTTTTCCTCAAATCAAGGAGAGGGAAAGCGATAACAATGGGTAAAGGAGGGTGATGGTTAATGAGTGTGGGAAAGACGCTTAATCCCACGGGATCCTGGGTTGCAGTTATTACTCCATTTACGCCAGATGATAAGGTAGATATAAAAGGGTTTGAAAAGCTCGTTGATTTCCATGTTGCTAATGGTACAGATGGGCTAATATTTATGGGATCTACGGGAGAATCTACCTCTCTCTCAATGGAGGAAAAGAAGGAGATAATCTCAGCTATGGTGGATTATTGTAAGGGGAAGATCCCTGCCATATTTGGCGTTACGTGTTCTACCACAAGGGATACTATAAAGCTTGCTGAATTTGCGGAGGCTCAGGGAGCGGATGGCATAATGTTGACCGTTCCATCCTATCTTATTCCTCCACAGGATGCTCTCTATGAATATTTTTCTGAAGTTGCAAGATCTGTTTCCATCTCCGTGACCCTTTATAACAATCCTGGCAGAGTCGTTGCGAATATTCAGCCCGATACCATAGCTCGTCTTGCCGAGATTCCCAATATAGTTGCTGATAAGGAGGCGGTTCCGAGTGTAAGTCATATTACCGATGTTTTACGCAAGGTGAACGGTAGGATAAATGTTTTGTGCTGTGATTCCCCAAAGTTCGATCTTATAATGCCGCTTCTCGCTATGGGAGGACATGGGACAGCTAATGTTGCGGGGAATATAATACCCCGCGAAATGGCTGAGCTTTCAAGGCCGTGGAAGGGATGGGACGATGTCGTTAAGGCGAGAGAGCTCTTCTTTGAGTACAAGCGAGTGATGGAAGTTCTCTACTCAGTTATAAACCCCGTTCCGGTTAAGGCAGCAGTCGGTCTTTTGGGTCTTCCTGCTGGTAATCCAAGACCTCCTCTGCAACCTATGAAGGGAGAAAAGCTTGAGATTCTCAAAAAGCTTTTAGAGGATCTTAAGCTTAGGGAGAAGTATGGCTTATAAGGGAAATGAGGAGTGCTTATAATATGGAGATCTTGAGGGAAGTTAAGCCCCCTATTGGTTTCCTAACCCTAAATAGACCGGAATCCTTGAATACCTTTAACGTTCCTTTAGCAAAAGGGCTTAATCGGACACTTGCTGAGTTCGATGAGCATCCCGATGTAAGGGTTGTGGTCATAAGGGCGGAAGGGAGAAATTTTTCAGCGGGTATAGATCTTAATGAGTTTTTTGACAAAGATGTGAGGTCTCTGCGCGAATTTATTAGGCTAATGGATATGCATAATCATACTATAGTTAACATGAAAAAGCCGGTAATTGCTTCTGTTAGGGGATATGTGCTTGCTAATGGTGCGGGATTGACCTTGGCAAGCGACTTTGCTATAGCCTCTGAAAACGCTAAGATAGGAACTACGGCTATAAAAGTTGGTCTTGCCTGTCTTGGTCCCGGCGTTGTACTCGCAAGGTGCGTTGGACGTAAGAAAGCGCTTGAGATGGTGCTTCTGGGAGACTGGATAGATGCTCAAGAGGCTCTTCGCTTAGGAATCGTTAACAGAGTTGTTCCAGATGACAAGCTGGAGGAAGAGACAGAGAGATTTGCTCTGGAGCTTGCGGAGAAAAATCCGCTTGCTTTGGAGCTCGCTAAGAGATGTATTTATGCTTCTGAAGATCTTCCCTATAGGCGAGCTTTAGACTACGCGAGTGAACTTTTTGCCTTTTTGGCGGAAACCGATGATGCCAGGGAAGGCATTAGAGCTTTTCTCGAAAAAAGAAAACCGATCTGGAGAGGAAAGTAAAGATGTTTTCAGAAGGACAAAGAAAAGGGCTTCTATGGATATTTGTAGTTATTATGGCAGCTGGGCTGGCTTTTCATCTCTATGATAGGCTGACCCCAGCTCCCGGCGGGGTCAGCCTTAAAGTTGAGCGTGAGAGCGGGCCTTTGAAATCGGAGAAGACTTTAAGTTTGACGAGGATTTACGTTCACCTTTGTGGTGCGGTTAATAAGCCTGGCGTTTATGGAGTTCCTGAAGGGTGTAGGCTGTTTGAGGTCTTGAAGCTTGCTGGGGGACTCGCTCCAGATGCAGATGGAAACGCCGTTAATCTCGCTCGTGTGGTTAAGGATGGAGAGAGGGTTTACATCCCAAGGTTAGGTGAAAAAGGAAGAAGGCAGGAAACCATTGGGTCGTCTTTTTTATCTCATGGAGATGGGAAGAGGACTATAAACGTGAATACGGCTACGAGGGAGGAGCTTGAGAAGTTACCTGGCATCGGTAGGGTAATAGCAGATAGAATAGTTAAATATAGGGCTCGACATGGATTCTTTAAATCCCCCAAAGATCTTCTTCGAGTGAAGGGGATAGGAAAAAGAAAGCTTGAGAAGATAAGGAGCATGATAAGCTTTTGAGAGGATATCCGCTTCTCTGGGCGTTTTTATTTTTCAGCGGTGGGATCGCTTATACCTATTTTTTCACCATAAATCTCGCCTTGCTTCTTTTTCTGTGTGGTATGGCTAGTCTTATATCGCTTAGGAAGAAATTCTTTATTCTTGTTTTTATTTTCCTTGTAGGCGTATTCTACTCTCAGGCTCGTTTTTCCTCTTATCTTCCTGGGAAAGAGAGCGTCATTAAGGGGACTTTTGATATCCAGGGACATTTAGCATATTCGAAGAAAATAAATGTTTATGTAGACAGATACCTTAAGGATGGAAAATACTATATCAAGGGTGATCTCACGGAAATACCTCAGGGTCTGAAATCGTACCTATGGGCGAGGGGCTTTTATCACGGATTAAAGCTTTCGCACTTCAAGCTTTTGGCTTTAAAACGTTCGTTTTTTCGTGAGCGACTGTGGGAGCTTTACCCGGATGATGTTGCGGGTTTTCTCTATGGTGCCATATTCGGAGATAAGCGGAATATACCTCGGTTTGTGAAAGAGAATATCTATCGCTCTGGATTAGGGCACTTGCTTGCTGTTTCTGGGCTCCATGTTGGTTTAATTGCGGGAGTCGTATGGTTGCTTTTAGGATCTTTTGGCCTGTCCCCGCGTGGAATTTTTATTCTCGTCATTGCGTTTCTTTCCGGTTATCTTCTTCTGATAGGATTTCAACCTTCTGCGATAAGGGCTTTTATGCTCTTTACTTTTTACGGTATCGGGAAGATAATGGGCTTTAGGGTTAATCCCGTTAACGCGCTTGGCGCATCGGGCTTGCTCCTTGAGATCTGGAATCCATTTGTTGCCTGGGATGCTGGCTTTCAACTTTCGTTTACCGCTTTTTTCTTCATAGCTCTGTCTCTCGAATTAGGGCTGAGTCCCTTTCTTCTATATGCTTCTCCTCAAATTGGCGTTCTTCCAATAATAGCGCTGCGCTTTGGTTATCTTCCTCTTGCTTCCTTAATTTCTAATTTTATAGCGATTCCAGTTTTTTCCATAGCGCTTCCTCTTGCCGTTCTATCTCTTGTTCCACTTATCGGCGAGTTTCTCGCTCCTATGGTGACCTTTTTGATCGAGCTAATATTTTTCATCTCGCTCTTGTTTTTAAAACTATTCCCTTCGCTTAATCTCTGATATAATCTTTTTGAGGTGAAGAGCTTTGGGGTGGGTTTTAAAAAGCGTCGATCCTTTTAAGAGAAACTTACTGAGCTGGAAGTTTGGAATATCTCCCATAACCGCTTCCGTTTTGATAAATAGAGGGATTTGTGATGAGGATGATGTTGAGCTTTTTCTTTATCCTGCTCTCGATAAGCTTCACGACCCCTTTGAAATGAAGGGAATCCGTGAGGGAGTTCAAAGAATAAGAGACGCTTTGAATAGAGGGGAGAAGATACTTATATATGGTGATTATGATGTCGATGGTGTGAGCGCGACTGCAGTCCTTCTTCTTGGTCTTAAGGAGTTTTTTAAGGAAAAGGTCAGCTATTTTATTCCCCATAGGGTTAAAGAAGGCTATGGACTTCACGGAGAGATCGTAAAATATGCGAGAGACAAGGGTTTTTCCCTAATTATAACGGTTGACTGCGGTATAAAAGGGGGTAATGTCGTTTCAGAGGGGCGTAAGATGGGGCTCGATTTCATAATAACGGACCATCATCTTCCGGGTGAGGAACTTCCGGAAGGAGCCATAGTCATAGATCCTCACCAACCGGGATGTGATTATCCTTTTAAGGAGCTTGCGGGAGTTGGAGTGGCATGGAAGCTTATATCCGCCTTTCTTGGGAAGCCTTACCTCGATGTTCTTGATCTTGTTGCTATAGGAACCATAGCGGATCTTGTTCCCTTAAGGGGTGAGAATAGAATTCTTGTTAAGGAAGGTTTAAAGCTTCTTAATCCCCCATCGAGGCCTGGTTTAAGAGAGCTTCTTAGGGAGGCGGGGGTTAAGCCTTCAAGAAGGATAGACGAGTGGGTTATTGGCTTCATTATAGCGCCGAGATTAAACTCTGCGGGAAGGATGGATATAGCTGATATTAGTGTTAAGCTTCTTACCACTGCTTCTCTGGTTAAAGCGAGGAAGCTTGCAGGTGAGCTTAATGGTTTAAACTCTAAAAGAAAGAGTATAGGAGACAGGATTCTCTCTGAGGCTGAGGAAGAGCTTTCAGATGAACCGATCATATTTCTGTACGAGGAAGATTGGCATCTCGGCGTTCTTGGAATAGTGGCTTCAAGACTTGTTGAGAAGTATGGTAAACCCGCTTTCCTGATGTGTGGGAGTGGGGATAGGGTTAAAGGCTCTGCGAGAGGGCTGGAGGGTTTCAGGATTGATGAGGCTCTTGGGTATTGCGCTGATCTACTTGAAGCTTATGGTGGTCATGAGATGGCCGGTGGGTTCTCACTCTTCAGAGAAAATGTAGACAGTTTCAGAGAGAAACTACTGCGTTTTGCGTCTCGGAAAAGCTTTGTGGGTGAGGATATGTGTTGGATAGATGGGCATTTAACTGCGAGAGATTTGACCCTTTCCTTAGCGCGTGAGCTTTCGAGTTTATCTCCTTGGGGAAAGGGTAATCCACAACCGATCTTTTTGATGGAGAATGTCATCCTTCAAAGAAGCTCTCCTTCGAACGGGCATTTCTTTAAGGCTATAAAGGATGGAGTGGTCTTTGACGTCTTTTCCTGGAAACATAACGTTTCACTCCCCGAGGGAAAAAGAGTTTCTCTTCTTGGTTTCTGGGGAGTGGATGGGTGGACAGGTTTACCCTGCTTCAGGGTTGAAGATATTCTCAATGGGGGTGAGTCTCTTGATAGATCTTAAGGAGAAGATAAGATCTATTCCCGATTTTCCTAAGAAGGGAGTTCTGTTTAGGGATATTACCACGCTCATAAAGGAAAAGGATGCTTTTAAAGAGGCTTTAGAGCGTATGGCTAAACCCTTTAAAGAGGAGAGTATAGATAAGATTGTTGCCGTGGAATCCAGAGGATTTATCTTTGGAGCCCCTCTGGCTTACATTCTGGGAGCTGGATTCGTCCCTATTAGAAAATTTGGCAAACTCCCTGCTGAGAAGATATCCGAGACATGCACTTTGGAATATGGTGAGGAGCATCTTGAGATTCACGTTGACGCTATATCTAAGGGGGAGGAAGTTCTTATAGTTGATGATCTCCTTGCAACTGGTGGAACCACGCTTGCGTCAAAGAGGCTCGTCGAGAGGCTTGGAGGGGAGGTGGTTGCTGTTGTATTCCTCATTGAGCTCAGAGACCTCAACGGAAGAGAAACACTGGAAAGAGAAGGATGCAAAGTTTACAGCATCATCCAATATTGATTCTCCCGTAAAAAAGGAATATGAGACTCTTCTTGAGACGTTAAGGCGGAGACAGGAAGAGGCCGATTTTCAGCTTATAGATAAGGCCTTTTCCTTCGCTGCAAAGTTTCATGAGGGGCAGAAGCGTCTCTCGGGTGAACCATATATGGTTCACCCAGTGGCAGTTGCTCGCATTCTCGCTGAGCTTGGAATGGATGATGAAGCCATTGCAGCGGCGCTTCTACATGATGTTCTTGAAGATACTCCTTGCTCTCGTGAGGAGTTGGAGAGGGAGTTTGGTAGCAGGGTAGCTCTTCTCGTCGAAGGAGTGACCAAATTGTCCTTAATTCCCTTTAAGGATAGAAGAGCTTATCAGGTTGAGAACCTGCGGAAGATGTTCCTCGTTATGGCACGTGATATACGGGTTGTGATAATAAAACTTGCAGATAGGCTTCATAATATGAGGACTATAGAGTACCTGCCTCAGGAAAAGAAAAAGAGAATAGCTAAGGAAACCCTTGAAATTTATGCTCCCTTAGCTCATCGGCTTGGGATATATTGGGTTAAGTGGGAGCTGGAGGATCTCTCCTTTAAGGTTTTGAACCCGGATATGTATGAGATGATAGCTAAGCACGTGATGAGAACGAGAAAAGACAGGGAGAGATATATAGATGAGGTAAAAAGGATACTGCTTCGTGAGCTTGAAAAGACAGGGATAAACGCCTTCATTCAGGGAAGGCCTAAGCACTTCTATAGCATTTACCAAAAGATGAAGAGGAAGAACTTGAGTCTTGATGAGGTTATGGACCTTCACGCTGTTAGGGTCATAGTTAATACCGTTACGGAGTGTTATACGGTTCTTGGGGTTGTTCATAGCCTCTGGAGGCCAATCCCTGGGCAGTTTGATGATTATATTGCTATGCCGAAGTCTAACATGTATCAATCTCTTCATACCACCGTGGTTGGTCCTGGAGGAGAACCGCTTGAGGTTCAGATAAGAACATGGGAGATGCATAGAGTAGCCGAGTATGGGATAGCCGCTCACTGGAGGTACAAAGAGGGAAAAAGGAAGATAGATGCGGTCGAGGAAAAGATTGCATGGTTTAGACAGTTACTTGAGTGGCAGAAGGATATAATTAACGTTAGCTCAGAGGAGTTTAAGGATATCCTGGATGCAGAGCTTTCTTCCATCGAGGAAGTCTATGTCTTCACTCCCAAAGGGGATATTCTCGTTCTACCCAAGGGATCTACACCAGTTGATTTCGCATACGCTATCCACACCGAGGTCGGGAATAGATGTGTAGGTGCCATAGTTAATAATAGGATCGTTCCCTTAGATTACGAGCTTAAGACCGGAGAGATAGTTAGAATATTAACATCATCTCATGGAAATCCAAGCAGGGACTGGCTTAGCTTCGTTAAGACCTCAAGGGCTAGAACTAAGATAAGACAATGGCTCAGGAGGAAGGAAAAGGGAGAAAGAGAGGCGCATCTTAAGAAGGGAAGGGAAATGCTCGTTAAAGAGCTGAGGCAGAGAGGAGCAGAGGAGCAAAGGGTTCTAACCAGTGCGAGGCTAAATGAAATCGCTAAGGAATTTGGATTCTTAGGCGAAGAGGATCTTTTGGTCAGGATAGGAGAGGGGACTCTATCCCTGGGAAGCGTGCTTCAGAAGCTCCTTGGGGTGCGTAGCTTGGGTGAGGAGAGGGAGGAAAAGGAAGAGAGGAAAAAGAAGCCAGCTTCTCCTTTAAACGTCAAGGTTGAGGGTGTAGAGGGGATACAGGTTAATCTTGCTAAGTGCTGTAATCCGATTCCAGGTGATGAAATAATAGGGTATATAACGAAGGGAAGGGGTATAACCGTTCATAGGAAAACCTGTAAGGCGATAAGAGGACTTGATCCAAGCAGGTTCATAAACGTGTGGTGGGATGGGGTTGGAGATGAGACGTTTCCCGTCAAGGTCAGGATTGAGGCCTTTGATAGACCTGGTCTGGTGGCTGACATATCAAGGGAAATCGCCTCGGTGGGCATTAATATAGATTCTATGATAGCCAAAGTTCAACCGAGTGGTATGGTTGATATATCTTTAACTATGCGCGTAAAAAGTCTTCATTTTCTTTATAATCTTTTTGGTAAGATTAGGGACATAAGAAGCGTCGTTAGAGTGCACAGGGAGGGATAAAGAGATTGAGAGCTTTGATACAGAGAGTAAAGAAGGGAGCGGTTTACGTAGATGACAGAAAACTTGGGGAAATAGGCAAGGGTTTTGTGATTTTGCTTGGCGTTGGTCGGGAAGACGAAGCTGAGGACTTGGATTACCTCGTTGACAAGATCGTTAATCTGAGGGTCTTTTCAGATGAAAATGGAAAGATGAACATCTCTTTGCTCGATATAGGTGGAGAAGCGCTTGTTGTCTCTCAGTTCACGCTCTATGCTGACTGCAGAAGGGGTAGAAGACCGAGTTTTACCAGGGCAGCTCCCCCTGAGAAGGGAAAAGAGATGTACGAGGCTTTCATTGAGAGAATTAGAGAGAAAGGAGTAAAGGTTGAAACGGGGGAGTTTGGTGCTATGATGCTTGTCGAAATTCACAATGATGGTCCCGTCACCATACTTCTGGATAGCGAAGACAGAAAGAGGTCGAGAAAAGGATGATCCTTAAGAGATGGATTCTCGGTGATCTTGAGTCCAACACTTACCTCCTAATAGATGACAGCGAGGGAAAAGCTATAGTTATCGATCCTGGTGGTGATCCATCTCCCATCATCGATTTTCTTCAGGAAAGTGGTGCAGATCTCCTTTATATACTTAATACGCATGGACACGCAGATCATATAGCGGGGAACGGCGCTCTAAAGGAGGCATTTCCCCAAGCGAAAATTCTCATACATGAAAATGATGCCTGCATGCTTACCTCTCCCGCGATAAACCTTTCAGTATGGTTGGGTAAAGTGGTGGTCTCTCCGGAGGCTGATGGGTACTTAAGCGAGGGGGATGAGATTGAGGTCGGTTCTCTTAAGCTTGAAGTCATACATACGCCGGGGCATACCGCGGGGAGCGTTTGCCTTTATCTGAAAGGGGAGAGCATTCTCTTTTCAGGAGATACGCTCTTTTATAGATCCGTTGGCAGGACAGATTTCCCTGGCGGATCGTGGGGGGCTTTGATAAGCTCCATAAAGGAGAAGCTCTTTAAATTGCCACTTTCGACACGCGTTTGTCCTGGACATGGCGATGAGACGTCCATAGGTGAGGAGATGTATGAAAACCCGTTCCTCATTTAGGTTTAGACCCGAGGCTGAAAAGCCGAGAGAGAAACTCAGACTCTATGGCGAAGGAGCACTTTCAGAGGCGGAGCTTCTTGCGATAATATTAAGAACAGGAGCTTCTGGGATAAGCGTTCTTGAGCTTTCGGAGAGGATGCTTAACTTTTTTGGAGGGTTAAGTGGGGTTTTAAACGCGACCCTCGAGGAACTTCAGAATGTTGAGGGGGTTGGTTTGGCTAAGGCTTGTCAGATAGTGGCAGTGGCGGAGATTCTCAGGAGAGTTCAAAGAAACACGCTACAGCCGGAGGTAAAGATATCCAACCCCCTTGAGGCTTATAGGATTCTCAAGGGGGTATTTTCTGCAGAGAGGGAAGAAGTCTATGTTCTGCTTCTGGACGCAAGAGGTCACTTGATGGGCTTAAGAAAAGTAGGTCAGGGCACCCTAAATGAGGCTCCATTTTATCCGAGGGAGATAATAGCGGTTGCGCTAAAGGCCAACGCTTCAAGGATAATAATTTCTCATAACCATCTCTCGGGGGATCCGTTTCCAAGCGTGGAAGATGAGGTTTTAACTAAGAAGCTTAAAAGACTCGCTTCGGAAATGGGGGTGCGCCTGGATGATCATATTATAGTGGGTAAAAAGTGCTTCTATAGCTTTTCGAGGAGAGGGATTCTTGAGGAGGGATAGGCATTGTGTTCGACTTTATAGCGGGTTTGTTTTCTAAAGATATAGGTATAGATCTGGGTACGGCTAATACGGTTGTTTACGTTAAGAGGGAAGGAATAGTTTTATCTGAGCCCTCTGTCGTTGCTATTCAGAAGGCTTCCAAGGAGATAATAGCTGTTGGAGAGGAAGCTAAAAGGATGATAGGGAAAACTCCGCAGGATATTCAGGCAGTCAAGCCCATGAGGGATGGGGTTATAGCGGACTTCGAGGTTACTAAGATGATGCTGAGGTATTTTATGAGCAGAGTTCATGGCAGAAAGGGAATGTTTAAGCCACGTGTGGTAATATGCGTTCCTGCAGGAGTTACGGAGGTTGAAAGACGTGCGGTCGTTGATGCTGCGCTTCAGGCTGGTGCAAGGGAAGCTTATCTGATAGAGGAACCTTTAGCTGCTGCTATAGGTGCGGGGTTACCGATTCACGAGCCAAGGGGCAATATGGTGCTTGATATAGGAGGAGGCAGAACAGAGGTTGCGGTTATATCTCTTGGGGGGATAGTTGTAAGGGAGTCTATAAAGGTAGCCGGAGATGAAATGGACAGTGTGATCATAAACTACATGATGAAGGAGCATGAGCTCGTTATAGGGGAGCAAATGGCGGAGAGCATTAAGAGAAGCATAGGTAATGTAGATGATGACCTTGAGGAGACCTTTATGGATGTTAAGGGCAGGGATATAAGGGGAGGGATTCCTAAGGTTAAGGAAATAAGCTCCTCTGAGATAAGGGAAGTGCTAAAACCCGTTGCGGAGAAAATAGTTGAGGCGGTTAAGACCGTTCTTGAGCATACTCCTCCGGAGCTGTCTGCTGATATTATAGATAGGGGAATAATAATGACGGGAGGAACGTCCATGCTCAAGGGCTTGGATAAAATGATAAGTAGAGGAGTGGGGGTTCCCGCCTATCTTACTGAAAATCCCCTTTATTGTGTCGCGCTCGGTGCGGGGAAAGTGCTGGAGGAGCTGAATGCCCTTAAGAGGGTGCTTTTGAGCGTTAAGAGGACCGAGGAATGATAGAGGAGATCAGGAAAGGCTGGCTTTGGGTTGGATTGCTTATATTTCTCTCCTTCTTAATATCTTCCTTAAGCTTAAGAGGATGGTGGGGAATTGAGCGCTTAAGAAGGGATTTTCTTTCCTTTTTACTCCCGGTTGAGGGGGTTATATCTTTCCCGCTAAGGACCATATCGGGTGCTATTGAATTTCTGCGCTCTCATTCCGCTCTTGTTGAGGAAAACGCGAAGCTTAGGAAGGAAGTTTCTATTCTCAAACATGAGCTTTCATTACTTGAGAAGAGCGGGGATGGTAAGCGTTACCTCCGAGAGGGATTTATCCCATGTGATGTTATTTTTCGCTTCCCAGATAGATGGTTTAGTGAAATAGTGGTAGATAAGGGTAAAGATGCAGGTGTAGCCGTTGGTATGGCCGTTTTGGGGTCTAAAGGCTTGGTTGGTGAGGTAGTCGAGGTTAGTAGAAAAATGGCACGCGTGAGATTAATTACCTCCGGTAATTCTATAATAGGAGCTTTGATTAAAAGGTCAAGAAGCTTTGGCGTTCTTAGGGGGATGGGAGGAGCTTACTGTAAGCTCCTTTACGTTCCTGAAGAAGAGGATGTTGGAATTGGAGATCTCGTCATAACAGCTGGCATGGGAGACACCATTCCTGGAGGATTGCACATTGGTAAAGTGATTTCGGTTAAAAGAGAAGGGGAGTTCATGGATGTGTATGTTAAGCCTCTTGAGGATTTCAGTAAGCTTCGGACTCTTTGGGTATTGAAAAGAAGGTGATGTTGGTATCTGGTGGCTTGTAGCTGTCTTTTTAGCCCTTTCGGTTGAAGGGGCTTTATCAGTTTTTATGGGAGCCTTAACTCCCGATATAGTTTTGGTTGTAGTTTTTCTTTTTGCTTGCGCTCGAGGGGGAATTGGTGCAATATTTCTTGCTTTCGGGGCAGGATTGATGCTTGATCTAAGGTGGGAACCGATTGTGGGTTTAAGCTCCGCTTATCTCAGCATTGCGGTTTATCTTATAGATGCTATCTATCGCTCAGCTCGCGTTAAATCCCGAAGCATCAGATACTTAGGTGCGTTTCTATTCTTGGCCTTATTTTACGCTTTTAAGTTTGCCTTTTATAGCTTGCTCAATGTGGAATACGACGTGAGCTATCTTGTGCTTTTAGGAAGAATTGCCATAGATATAATCATATTTGGGATTGGTCTGATAATCCTCGGACGAGGAAAAAGCCTTGCGATATGAGGACGAAGAGACTCTTTACTTTGATGCTGATTTATGCTATTTTGATTTTTCTACTTATAGGAAGACTATGGTATATTCAGGTTGTTATGGGAGAGCACTATAAATCAGTTGCTCAAGGCAACAGGATTAAGCTTCTTCGGCTTAAGGCTACGCGAGGCTTGATTTATGACATAAGCGGTGCTCCCTTAGCCGTTAATTTGCCCTCTTTTGGCCTTTCTCTCATTCCTGCATCGCTTGGTGATGATGATTCCCTTAAGCGTTTTATAAAAGGGCTTTCTGATGAAATAGGAGTTCCTTATAGGGAAATTTGGAGGAACTACAGAAGAAGAGTTCGTTCTCGATACTGGCCAGTTCTACTTGTGGATAATCTGACGCTTCCTCAGATAGTTGATATAAGAGATTGGCTATCATCGCATAGTTTTCTGAGTGTAGAGGCTGGCAGTAGAAGGTTTTACCCATGGGGAGACCTCTTTTCTCACGTTTTGGGATACACAGCAGAGATTTCTGAAAGAGAGCTCAAGCTCTATGGGGATATGGGGTATAGAGGTGGAGATCAGATAGGAAAGATGGGACTTGAAAAGGTTTATGAGGAATATCTAAGGGGAATAGACGGATACGAAGAAGTTGAGGTCGATGCTTTGGGTAGGGAGGTTTCCATCCTTGATAGATTGCCTCCAAGGAGAGGCTATGACTTAATCCTAAACATAGATAGGCATCTTCAAAAGGTTGCTTATGACGCTCTTGGGAATAATAGAGGATGCGTTATATTGATGAATCCTGAGGATGGGGCTGTTTTAGCCTTGGTTTCAAAGCCTTCTTTTGACCCGAATAGGTTCGTTTGGGGTATAGATCCTTATGAATGGAGATCTATAATGAAAAATCCTCTTCATCCGATGCTAAATAGAGCAACGCAAGCCGAGCTTCCCCCGGGGTCTCTCTTTAAGGTTATAACTGCGATGACAGCGCTTTCCGAGGGGGTAACCTCTGCAAGGCGGAGGATACTCTGTACGGGCTCTATCAAGATAGGTAATAGGGTTTTCAAATGCTGGAAGGAGGGAGGACATGGCTGGGTTGATATATATCAAGCTATAGCTCATTCCTGTAACATTTACTTTTACACCGTTGGCAGAGAGCTTGGAATAAAAAAGCTATCAAGATATGCTGAAGCGTGCGGTTTCGGTAGAAAAACGGGGATAGATCTCGCTTCGGAAGCGCGGGGTTTCGTTCCGACTCCCTCGTGGAAAAAAAAGAGATTAAAGGAACCTTGGTATCCGGGTGATACGGTCAATTTGTCCATAGGGCAGGGATATCTTCTTGTAACGCCTATTCAGATGGCATGCCTTGTTTCCGCTATAGCGAATGGTGGGACAATCTTTAAGCCGAGAATAGCCCGTGCCTTACGCGATTCTAATGGGAACTTGATTAAAAGATTCGGGCCTATGGTCTCTATGAAACTCCCATTTTCAGAAAGTATAATAGATCAGGTTAGAAGGGGTATGAGGCTCGCGGTGAGAGAGGGAACTGCTCGCGTTCTTTCCACGATGAGAATAAAGGTTGCTGGAAAGACGGGAAGTGCTCAAAATCCCAGCGGGAAGGAGCACGCATGGTTTATGGGGTTTGCTCCATATAATGATCCGTCGGTTGCGATAGTGGTTATGGTAGAAGAAGGAGGAGCAGGCGGAGCGGTTGCAGCACCGATAGCTAAGAAGGTGCTTAAGTTTTACTTCAGGAGGTATGGAAATGGGGGCGGTAAAGTTTAAGGGAACCAAGGAAGGCATAAAGGTCATAGTTGACGAGCGCGCACCTTGGGGAAATGTTATAAAGGAGCTTGAGGATAAACTGAATTCCTCTTTCTTCGACGAGGGAAGAATATTTCTCGAGCTAGGTAAAAGAAAGCTATCCAGGGAAGAGTATAAACTTATGGATGAAGTTTTAACACGTAAGCCATCTCTGAGGCTAATGGGTGTGGAGGCTCTTGATCTTTCAACAAGGGCAGTTTTGAGAGACTTTTTGCCCAAGATTTATCCGGATGATCCTGAGCTTGCACCTCTATTTCATAGAGGAACGCTGCGATCTGGTACGTCACTTGAGTATGATGGGGATGTTTTTATAATAGGGGATGTTAATCCAGGAGCGGAAGTGCATGCCGGTAGAAGCTTAGCGGTATTTGGCTCTCTGAGAGGAAGCGCTTATGTGGGAAAAAGGAAGAGGGACGATATCGTGGTAGTTGCTTTGAGACTAACGCCCTCTTTACTCGTTATGGGTAATAAGGTGGTATCTCTACCTGAGGAGGTTCCTCGGGATAAGCCAGCTTTGATTGCGTTTTCAGGAGGAAAGCTTAGCTTTCACTTGGTCTGAGGAGGGGGATTTCATGGGAGAGGTTTACGTTATAACTTCCGGAAAGGGAGGGGTGGGCAAGACAACGGTAACCGCTAACCTTGGGGTAGGACTGGCTTTAAAGGGAGCTAAGGTGGTAACGGTCGATGCGGATATAGGCTTGAGAAATCTCGATGTGGTACTTGGCCTGGAGAATCGCATTGTTTTCCATCTGGTTGACGTCGTTGAGGGGAACTGTAGACTTGAGCAGGCTCTTGTTAGAGATAAAAGGGTAGAAAGGCTATTTTTGCTTCCTGCTGCTCAAACAAGGACGAAGGAAGCAGTTACTGCTGATCAGATGATAGCTATATGTGCTAAGCTTAAAGAGAGATTTGATTATGTTCTAATAGATAGCCCTGCTGGTATAGAGACTGGTTTTAGAAACGCTGCTGTGGGAGCGGATAAAGCAATAGTGGTAACCACACCGGAGGTTTCCGCAGTCAGAGATGCTGATAGGATAATAGGGATGCTCGAAAGTATGGGCAAGGGAATGCCTCACCTTATAATCAACAGGATAAAGCCAGAAATGGTGGAAAAGGGAGATATGCTTAGCGTTAATGATGTTCTTGATGTACTTGCTATACCGCTTCTTGGTATAGTTCCCGAAGATGAGGAAGTGATAGTAGCAACTAATCGTGGTGAACCGATAATTTTGAAAGAGGATAGCCTTGCTTCCCGTGCCTTTAGGAATATAGTCTCAAGGTTAAAGGGAGAGGATGTCCCTCTTATGAAACTGATCCCTAAAAAGAGCACGGGCTTTTGGGGAAAGATCAAGCAGATACTCAGGGTAGGTGAATGATATTGCTTTTCGTTTTCAGGCTTTTTAAGAGAAAGGTTCCTTCGTCTAAAATAGCTAAGGATAGACTTGAGATAATACTAAAACACGATAGAACCGAGCTCTCAAGAAGCGAAATGATAGAAATGACTGATAGAATACTATCGGTCTTAAGAGATTATGTAAGTTATGACGAGGATAGAGCTCAGGTTAAGGTTATGAGGAAAAACGGAGAAACATTTCTCTATATAAGCGTTCCAGTTGTTGGTAAATCGACATCGAGAGCTTGGAGGAGATAAGCTCTTGAGATTTAAAGGGCTTGAGCTTGGGTTAGTCTTTTCGATTATTCTTTTAGTTTTTCTTGGGTTGCTTAACCTTTACAGCGCAACCTTTGGAGAAAAAGGCATTTTTTTCTACAAGCAGGTTATATGGATCGTTCTTGGGGGGATAGCGTGTACTATAGTGGTTTTTTATGACTATCACCGTATTGTTGAGCGTAGTAGCTATTTTTATGTGTTAGGATTGGCTCTTCTTGCACTCGTTCTTTTCGCAGGAAAGGGTGCCGGTGGAGCGAGAAGATGGCTTTCGATGCTTGGATTTTCGCTTCAACCATCTGAGATTATGAAGCCTATTATGATAGTCCTGTTTTCTAAAGTTTTATCTGCGCGCGGCTCCATAGATAGATGGGGTGGTGTGATTGAGCTTTTCTTCTATGCTGCTCTTCCAACGCTTCTTATAGCAAAGGAGCCAGATCTTGGAACTTCCGCTGTTATATTCTCTTTTTTCTTCTTTTATCTTTTCCTTTCAGTGTCACGTTTGAAGTTTTTCTTTACACCGCTTATGCTTTCCTTAGGAGCACTTCCAGTAATGTGGAGCTTTCTAAGAGATTATCAGAAGAGAAGACTCCTCGTTTTCCTGAACCCAAGCTACGATCCTTTGGGAGCAGGATATAATTTAGTTCAATCGAAGATATCACTTGGATCAGGTGGGGTCTTTGGAGCGGGTTTTCTTAAGGGACTTCAGCATAGACTTCGCTTTCTGCCGGAGCATCATACCGACTTTATCTTCTGCGTTTGGGGGGAAGAATTTGGTTTTATAGGAACCTCCTTTTTGCTTTTGATTTATTTGTTTGTAATATGGAGACTCTATCAGATAGCTCTTCTTTCTAAGGATAGAGAAGGCTTCTATATATGTGCAGGTGTCGCCTATCTCTTTTTTGTTCACGTTTTCGTAAATGTGGGAATGACTCTTGGGTTAACGCCTGTGAAAGGTTTGCCACTACCCTTTTTCAGCTATGGTGGAAGCTCTTCACTTGCAATGATGATATGTATAGGACTCGCTTTGAGCGTTTACAGATATAGGTTTTCGAAAGAGGATTTGGTATGAGCTGGTTGCCTCTTGTTTCAAGGCCCTCAAGATATATAGGAAGAGAGTGGAATATTCCTCTTAAAAATTGGAAAAATTCTGAGGTAAGAGTTTGCTTAGCATATCCGGACACATATGAGATAGGTATGTCCTATTTGGGATACAAAATACTTTACTGGATGCTAAACGGTGTGGAGTGGCTTTCAGCCGAGAGAGTCTTTACGCCGTGGATCGATGCTGAGGAGGAGATGAGAGCAAGAGGAGAGACTTTGAAATCTCTTGAAAGTTCTACTCCAGTTAGCGATTTCGATTTTCTCGCTATAACCATTCAGTATGAAATGAATGCCACTAACATTTTGACCCTCCTTGATCTAAGCGGACTTCCTCTGAGGGCAGAAGATAGAGATGATCGGCATCCCATAGTCATAGGAGGAGGACCTGGAGCTTTTATAGCTCAGGTTTTCTCTTCCTTTTTTGATTGTTTTATACTTGGTGATGGAGAAAATTCCTTTCTTACCCTACTTGAGACTTACAGGGAGTGGAAAAAATCAGGGGGGAGAAAGAGGGATTTTCTTGAAGAAGCTGGTAAAAGGTTTCCTTGGCTTTGGGTTCCGCTGATTCATGGGCGAAATAAGAGAATAAGAAGAAATATAGTAGAAGACCTTGATAGCTCTTTTTATCCTTCGGTTGAGCTCGTACCTTGGAGCGAAATCGTTCATGATAGAATTTCGATCGAAATTTTCAGAGGGTGTACGAGAGGATGTAGATTTTGTCAGGCAGGTATAATATACAGGCCGGTGAGGGAGAGAAGCCCGGAAAGGATCCTCGAGCTTGCTGAAAGTCTTGTTTCCTCCACTGGTTATGAGGAGATTTCTCTTACATCGCTTGCGTCGTGCGACTACTCTGCGATAAGAGAAGTGCTTCCTCGTTTAAGGGAGATACTTAAAAGAAGAGGATTTAGGATAACGATATCCCTTCCTTCCTTAAGAATGGACGCTTTCTCTATAGAGCTTGTGGAAGAAGTGATGAAAGGGAGAAAGACCACATTGACCTTCGCTCCAGAGGCTGGAACTCAGAGACTGAGAGATGTTATAAACAAGAATATTAGCGAGGAAGACATCCTTAAAACCCTGGAAAAGGTAGCAAGAAAGGGCTGGAACAGGGTAAAGCTCTATTTTATGGTTGGTCTGCCAACTGAGAGAGACGAGGATATAAGGGGAATGGTTTCTCTCATTAAAGAAGTGCATAAAATAGCTAAGAGATTCAACAGAAAGTTTTCGCTCTCTATAAGCATTGCGTCCTTCGTTCCCAAGGCACATACGCCATTTCAATGGGAAGGACAATTCCCTAAGGATTATCTTCGTGAGAGATTGAGGTTTATAAAGTCCTCTCTCAAGGGAAGAGACATAGAAGTTCATTATCACGATGTTGATCTCAGCTTTCTTGAGGCGGTGGTGGCTCGTGGAGATGAAAAGATATCTCGCGTTATAGAGAGGGCGTGGAGAGCGGGGACGCGCTTCGATGGTTGGAACGATCGGCTTAATCTTTCAGCGTGGCTTCGCGCTTTTGATGAGGAGGGAATTGACCCATCATTTTACGCAACGAGAGGCTTTTCCTATGATGATTCTCTTCCTTGGGATCACATAGATTCTGGAGTATCCAGAGATTTCCTGATAGCGGAGCACAAGAGGGCTTTAAGGGGTATAATAACGCCGGATTGTAGATGGAGCCCCTGCTCTATGTGTGGGGTTTGCCTCTCCTATAGGGTTAAAAATGAAATTGCGTCTTGAGCATGGGAAGAGAGGACCGTTTAGGTTCATATCTCATCTTGATTGGCTTAACTCGCTTAAACGGGCCATAAGAAGGGCTGGCTTAAGAGTTGCCTATAGTAGAGGTTTTTCTCCTCATATGAGGGTAAGTCTTGGCCCGCCTCTTCCCGTGGGGATAGAGGGGGAAAGGGAGTATTTTGACATCGAGCTTGAGGTTGAACTTGAGCCCCGGGAAGTGGCTAAAAGACTGAATGCTCAGCTCCCTGAGGAGCTTGGGATCTCGAGGTGCGAAAAAGCACCTTCTTTTAGCTTAATGAAGTTTATTAACTTCTCGATTTACGATCTTTATCTTTTAGAAGATAGGAAGATCGACTTTTTTGGAGTGAGGGATCTCGTTCGTGAGGTCATCAAACTCAGTAACAGAGCTTATAGGCTCTTTACCTTGTGTGATTCATCTTCTCCAAGCCTGATCAAGGTGCTTTTTCTCGCTACTGGCCTTTCCTGGGAAGATATCGTCTTGATCAAGCGCATTGGCCTATGGCGCTTTGAAAATGGGGGGCTTTTAACCCCCTTTGGGGAGGTTGAGGAGCTTGATAAGTATTTTAATAAGCGTTGATGAAGAAACCCGAATTGCTCTGCTTGAGGAAGGATATCTTGTGGAATTTTTTCTCGAAAGGCCATGGGCTAAGGATATAGTCGGGAATATTTATAAGGGGAAGGTCGAGAGGGTCCTTCCCGGCATGGGAGCTGCATTTATAGATATAGGAATAGAAAAGAACGGCTTTCTCCCGCTTAAGGATCTGGGTGGTAAAAGCTTAAGGATAGGGGACGAAATTGTGGTTCAGGTATCAAGGGAGGGGAGGGATCTTAAGGGGCCAAGATTGACCACGAAGATAACTATTCCAGGTCACTATCTTTTGATCCTGCCCGATTGGGGCAAAATCGGCGTTTCAAGGAGAATTACTAAACCCTCCGAGAGGAAAAGGTTAAGAAAACTGATTGCAGACTCACTTTCTTCCGGCTTTGGTGCTGTGGTCAGGACCGCTGCATGGGGGGAAGAAGAAGAGGTGATCTTAGAAGAGCTTTCAGAGCTTCTATCGCTTTGGTCTGGAATAATGGAGAAATTTTATTCTCTTCCAGCACCTTCTTTGCTTTATTCTGAACCTCCCTTGATTGAGAGGGTTCTTCGCGACTGGTTTTCACCGGAAGTGAAGGACATTTGCTCGGATAGCTTAGAAGCCTTAGAGGGGGCAAGGAAAACGATCGAAAAGTGGAGTTCATCAGGCTCGGCTGTTGAATTCGTGTATCATGATCTTCCTGGTATATCGCTCTTTGAAGCTTATGGCGTTGAGAAAGAGCTTGATATGCTCCTATCGCGGAGGGTTCCCTTGCTCTGTGGTGGTGAGATAGTGATAGATAGGGCAGAGGCTCTAACCGTTGTAGATGTAAACACCTCAAGCTTTGTTGGAGGAAAAAGCTTTGAAAAAACGGCTTTAAGAACTAACCTTGAGGCTGCGCGAGAAATAGCTCGCCAATTAAGATTGAGAGGCATAGGCGGTATAGTGATAATAGACTTTATAGATATGAAGAGCGAAAGAAACAGGGAGCTCGTTTTGAAGGAGCTCTCTTCTGCTCTTAAGAGGGACAAGAGAGATGTCGAGATATGCTCTTTTAGCCCTTTGGGACTTCTTGAGCTTACGAGGGAGCGTGAGGGACCGGATCTGGTTGAGAAGCTTGGGATGACTTGTCCATACTGTGGAGGAAGAGGATGGGTTCTTAATGAGGAAACGCTCCTTATGGATATAAAGAGAAGACTTAGAAAGTTTCTGACCTCAAACACGGCTGAAGAGATAGAAATAGTCGTCAATCCTGCCATAAAAAGACGCCTTGAGGAGCTTCGTCCGGAATGGGAGAAAGCATACCACAGGAAGATAAGGATAGTGGAGGATGCACACCTTCCCTTTGAAGCTTTTAAGCTTAGAGCTGTGTGATATAATTTTTCAAGGAGTGATATAGATTGCGAGAGACGATACGTTTGCTTCACACAGCGGATTGGCATTGGGGATTGAAATCTTGGAAGGACTCCCCGCGTTCTAAGGATAGGAATCCTGAGATAAGACATGCAATAGAGAAGTTATACGCCTATGCTAAGGATAGAAAGCCAGATTATATTCTAATAGCGGGAGACCTCTTTAACCATTACACTGCTCCCTCCGAATCAGATGCAAAGGAGGTTTTATCCTTTCTCATAGATTTTTCGGAAATAGCTCCGGTGATAATCGTTCTCGGAAATCATGATTGGAGGGGGCTTACCACCTATCATCTTTTCTCATCACGTGTAGGGATACATATCTTGTCCTCGCTCGGAGAACCACTTGAAAATTTTGATGGCATTAGGATCTTTTATTTTCCTTATTTTCCGTTAAGAAGGCTCTTGAGGGACTGTGCTATGGGAGAGATTCAAGATAAGGCACGAAGGCTTCTTGTGGAGTATAAGGCAAAGCTGAAAAAATTTGCTAAGAATGACAAGTGGAACGTTCTTGTGGGACACATGGCGGTTGAAGGAGTATCATACCAAAATGAGTTTACCTATGCTTCTGAGCTATTTGTGCCGAAGGACTTTTTAAGTAGCGATCTCTTTGACTATGTTGCTTTAGGGCATATCCATTCTCAAAGGAGAATATCGGGGGCGTCAGCTAATGCTTATTATTCGGGAAGCTTGGTAAGAGTGGGGTTTGGTGAAGAAAATAACGTTGTTGGTGCTCTATTGGTGGAGTTAAGGGAAGGAGAAAATCCTGTGGTTGAGCCTATAGATGTGGGAGCTAAAACTCTTAAAACATTCGTCGTTTCTGCTTTGGAGATCGATGCTCTTGATTCCCTCCTTGGAAAAGTTAATGGTGATGCTTATATCAGGGTGATCGTTGATTTCCCGGAGGGAGGGGCCTCCTTTCCAGCTTCATATTATAGGAATAGGGTTTTTTCTCTCGATGAGAGAATAGTTAAAGTCATTGTGAGGAGAAAAGAGCGTACCTCGTCTGAGAGAGTGATAGCTCAGAGGAGTGGAAATGTTATAGAGATGTTTAAGGAATACCTTAAAATGAAGGGAATAGAAAGTAGTGCGCTCATAGAGAAATTCAGGTATTACTACAGGAAGGTGGAGGAGGATGAGACCTCTCAGGCTTAGGGTCAGAAACTTCATTGGATTGAGAGATGTTGATATTTCCTTTGAAGGAAAGGGACTTTTTGTTATACAAGGTCCTAATGGAGCAGGCAAAAGTAGTCTGCTTGAGGCTATCTATTTTGCGCTTTTTGGCAGAACTCTTCGACATGATTCTGGATATGAAGGGGTGGTCAACAGGCTTTCTCAGGATGGTAGAGCAGTGGTAGATTTCGAGTTTATTCATCATGGAAAAAGATGGAGGGTAAAGAGAGAAGTAGATCTTTCAGGTAGAGGTAGAAGACGTGGTTCGGTTTATTTAGAGTGCCTTGATACTTCTGAGAGGATAACCTCTGCCCGGGAAGCTACTACGAGGGTGAGAAAGCTCATAGGTTTGACCGATGAGACTTTCAAGACTACAGTTTTATTACCCCAGGGTGAGATAACGAGCTTTCTCGAGCTAAGCGCTGGGAAGAGAATGAAGGCTTTAAAGGAGCTTTTAAGTGGAGATAAGTTACCCCGCATGATAGAGCTTCTCGACTTGGATCTCAGGGAAAAAGAGGGGACTATGAAAGCTTTTAGTGCTCAACTTTCTACCGTGGATCCTAAAGCGCTTGAAGAAGAGAAGGAGAAAATTCTGCTGGAGCTTTCTCGCCTTCAGAAAGAGCTCGAAGAGATTCAGAGAGGATGTACGAGGGCTGAAGAGAAAGCTTCAGAGCTAAGAAGCCTTGAGGGGCTTTTAAGAGAGCTTGAGGTGGAGAAACGTCTTTTAAAAAGCGCTGAGGAGAGGAAAGAAAAGGCATTTGAGAGAATGAAAGAGATAGAAGGAGAACTCAGGGATAAAGAAGTTAAAAGGAAGGAAGTTCTCGATTCCTTAGAGAAGGTGGAGGAGCTCTGCAAAAGTGAAAAAAGCATAGTTAAGGAGCTCGAGTCTATTCGTATGAAGTTAGTTCCTTTGATGTCCGAGATTTCATCGATCTCGGGGGAGCTGAAGAGGCGGACTGAAAGGTTCCGTATCATTAGAGCGGATCTTCGTAGGTGCTCTGAAAGGGTGAAGGAGGAGAAGGCGAGGTTCAGGAAGCTTAGTGAGGATGAGGAGAAACTTAGAAGAGAGTATGAGTTGAAGAGGGAAAAGTACTTCATTTTGGAACTTCAGAAGGGGCTTAGGACTGGGGATATCTGTCCGCTTTGCGGTTCAGTGATAGAGTCTCTTCCGAGAGCGAGGGAGAAAATCGGAAGTGAGGAGCTTTTAAGGCTGAAAAAGGCATGTAATATGGCTCTCAAGGAGGTTCAAGAATCTGGAAGAAGACTTTCGGCTCTCGAAAAGGAGAAAGAGGAAAAAATGAGGTTGATGGAAGAGATTTCTACTGAGATAGCCTCTCTCGAAAAGAACTTGCTTGAGAAAAAAAGAGTGGCAGAGGAGCTCAATGAGGTTTGGAGAAAACGTTCAACCGATGATAAGGTTTTCTCCTCGATTGAGGAAGCCTTTCTTTGGAGAAGGAATAAGCTGGAGGAGCTCGAAAGGAAAGGGGAGGAATTGCGACGAACCCTTGAGGTATTAAAAGTTTCTGAGAAATCTCTTGTTGAAGAGAGAAGGAGGTTATCACTCGAGATCAAGGAAATGGAGCACGATATTAGGCTCAGAAAAGAGAAGATATCAAGCGTGGAGAGCAAAATAGCCTTTCAGTGTGATCTGCCTTCCGTGCAGGCGAAACTTGAGGAGCTAAAGAGTCAGATTGAGAGCCTTCGCTCTAAGGAAGCTTCCCTTAAAGAAAACATCTGGAAGGCGAAAAGTAGAATCGAGGCGATAGATAAGGAGCTTGAGAACTATGGTCTTCTTAGAAGGAAAGTAGAAGAGCTTGAAAGAGAGGTAAGCCTTTTGAGTGAGCTTAAAAGATGTCTCTGGGATAGCAACTTTCCAAAATTTTTGGTGTCTCGTTATCTATTTGAGGCTGCGGAGGTGGCTAATTCATATCTCTCGAGGTTAACCAAGGGGAGGTTTTCAATAGAAGCGACCGAGGAGCTTGAGCTTTTCGTTTTGGATGAGGATCTTGGAGGGGAAAGAAAAAGCATAAGGGATCTCTCCGGAGGGGAAAAGGTTCTTGTTTCTCTCTCTCTCGCTCTTGGGATAGCTGAGGTTCTTGCAGGGGGACTTGAGGCTTTCTTTATAGATGAGGGTTTTTCTCCCTTGGATAGGGATAATCTCGGTATGGTAGCTCACGAGCTTCTGGAACTCGACCGCACGGGTAAGCTTGTTGGAATAATAACTCATGATCCCGTCTTTGCGGATTATTTTCCCGAGAAGCTTTTGGTCAGGAGCGGGATGGTAGAATGGGCCTAAATCTTCTTGAGGTTTTAAGATCTTTGGATATGTATCCTGATCACTGGCATAGCTGGGAAGAGCCCTTTTTTTATCATACGAGGGTTGAAAGAGAGTCGCGTCTTCTCGAGCATGAGGATTTTCACGAGGTCTCGATTGATCCATCTTCCTGGAGAAAATGGCTGTCCAGCTCCAAGAGCTTGATGAACCTGAAAAAGGTCATATTTGTGGATGGGGTTCGGAGAATACATAAAAGATTATATGGGGGGGATGGTACTGAAGGATGCGTAGCTGAGATAGTCGTTGGACACCTCTTCTGGAGTATGGACGGGTCTATCGTGCCGTGTAAGCATCCACGTGTTGTTAGAATGGTTGCTTTGCCTGAGCACAAGATAGCAAAATTGGGAGGGAGAAGAGCCTATATTCCCCTTTTGGAAGGCTTCGATCTTGAGCTTGTTTCTCTGTCTCCCCAAGGGGAGGATAGGGTCTCGAGAACCGTTAATAATCGTCTTCTTCTTGAAGAAAGCGATTATCTAAAAGAACTCGTTAGACGAGAGAGCGCTTTTATCGTGAAGGATGGGACCATTCATCCGGGGGCTCCGCTCTTTTCAGGGACGCGGGTTGGCCCGGTTGGATTGGTTAAGCGAATCCTAAGAGAGCATTTGCCCTTGGATAACTTGGCTATCTTGAGAGAGCTCGCCCGCGGGGAAAGAACCCCGTTTTACGCAGTTTATCTCAGAGAGAGAGAGGATATTCTCAGAATTATGTGCTATCTTAGAATTTCAGAGCCGGAACCTTATGAAAATCCAATGAAAGGAATAGTTCGCCTTGAAACTATTGTGGCGAGAACGCTCTTCGAAAATAATCAGAGCAGAGAGCGTTTAAAAAGGGAAATTTCGGTTGTTTTCGATTCACTTGCTGCCTTCCTCTCATCGCTTACCATAAGGGGTTGTGATCTTCCCAGAAGCCCGGAGAATCTCCCTGTAATGGCTTCCCTTGAGGAGTGGCTTTCTTCTTTCTTCTTGCCGAGCGATTACATAGGTGCTCTTCTGGAAGGAGGGGTATATGCTTGAAAGTAGGTAATGTCAGTGGTTTAAAGCCTATAACGCCTTATGACTTCTGGATTAGGATCGATATCGAGGAGAGCTCCAGCTTGCCAGTAAAGATGGTTCAGATCGATGATATGGTGAGAATTGAGTTTAGTTACGAGCGCTTTAAGAAGATAACTGCTTATGGCGTTATCGTGGAGATAGAAACGAGATGGGATCGAGATGGCATGAAGGGGTTTGAGGAGGCGCTTATCGCCTCGAAGAAAAGCTTTGCTCTTCCCGTTTATCTCGCACGGGTGATAATAACAAGGTTAGAGCCCTTCGTTTCGGTTCCCCCGCCGGCAGGGACTCCTGCTTATCTCGTTGATGAGGGGGAAACCGATGAGGTTTATGGTTTCTCTTCTCTCAAGGAGAAAAATCGTGCTCTCCCCGTAGGGATTCTTCTTAATGGAGGGGTAGCGTATCTCGATTTGGCTTATATACTTGGAGATAACGGTGCCCATATTAACATATCTGGTGTATCGGGAGTAGCTGCGAAGACATCATATGCTACCTTTTTACTCTATTCTCTTCTTAAAACGGGAGAGAGGCTTGCTCTTGAAGATCCCTCTAAGAGAGATCTTGCTAACTCAAGGGCTATAGTATTTAATGTTAAGGGAGAAGGATTGCTCTTTCTGGATGAGTGGAATGCAGAGTGGCTTGAAAGCCCTCGAAGGGAAGAATGGGAAAAGATGTTTGAAAAAATGGGGCTTCCCCCGGAACCATTTAAAAATGTGAAGTTTTATGCCCCTGCAAAAAGCAGAAGCTCTGAAGCAGATGTTTCTCACAGGATTTATGGCGTTAATGTGTTTGGATGGGATATACTTGATATAATAAGATTGAATCTGCTTGAGCTTATGTTTGATCCGGAAGAACTTTCAAGGAATGTAAATCTTCAGCTTGCTGTCTCAGCACTCTCTGATATACTTGAGGAGAACTATAGGCGTCTTGTTTTTCAGGCTTTGGAAGAGCTTCCACGGCTCAGGAGTAGATATAAGGTTGATATTGATTCCCTTACCGAGGATGAGAAAGTCAGGCTTTATTTGAAGGTCTGTGGAAGAGAGCCTGACCTTGTTTTAGACGAGTTTGATATCCCTCCAACTTTTGGAGCGCTTATAGACTTTGTTAAAAGGGATGATATCAGGAATAGGCTCGAGTCTGAGGAGGAGCTTGAGGGAAAGACCATCAAGGCCATGGCGAGGAGATTAAGAGCGGCAAGAAAGCTCGATCTGAACAGGATCTGGAAGCCTATAGAGGCTCTGGAAATAGGGGGGATCGTTCGAGAGTATAAACCTCCCTCATACTGGATAGAATGGGATCGCCCAGGCGGAATCACGGTTGTAGATATCGCAAAGCTCAGGTATAGGGCTCAGGTCTTTGTCGTTGGTGCTATCCTTAAGGAAGTGCTGAACTCTAAGGAAAGTGCGGGAAGGCCCGAGCCGGTGTTTATCTTTCTCGATGAGCTTAACAAATATGCTCCCCGGATGGGAGGAGGTCCCTTGGGGGCCATATTCAGAGATATAGCGGAGCGTGGTAGGTCCTTCAGAATAATAATGATAGGCGCGGAGCAGACGGCTTCCGAGGTAGATTATAGAGTTATAACGCAAGCTTCAACCATGGTTGTAGGCCATCAAAAGGTAGCCGAACTCAAGAAGGATGAGTATGCCCATCTTGTTTCTGCCCAAAGAGAAAAAGCTTCAACGCTTCTTCAAGGGGAGCTCATAGTGGATCAGCCTTTCTTAAGAGTGCCAATGACGGTGAGGTTTCCGTTGACGCCTTGGGCAACGCGAGAGGATGCTCATCGTCCCTTGGGAAAGGATTCTTCTGAGAGCTTGGAGGACTTTTATTGATAAAAGGGGGTGAAGATCGTGAGGATTGAGTGGCTTGGGCATGCTTGTTTTCTTATAAAGACATCTCAGGGGGTAAGGATAATAACCGATCCATATGATCCTTCTGTCGGATATCCTTTGATAAAGGATGAGGCTGATATAGTTCTCGTGAGTCATGATCACTTTGATCATAATTACGTGGATGGGGTTAGAGGTAATCCATTTGTGATAACCACACCAGACCTAAGGACTGTTAAGGGAATTAAGATTTCAGGCGTTGAGCTATTCCACGATAAATCGGGAGGCAGAGAAAGAGGAAAAATAGTGGCTTTTATTATAGACGCTGATGGTTTAAGATTGGTTCATCTTGGTGATCTTGGTCATGTTCCGACGCCAGCTCAGATTTCGAGCTTTGGCAGAGTAGATGTTCTTTTCGTTCCTGTTGGAGGCTACTATACCATAGATGGTGCTGAGGCTCGCAGGCTCATCTCTGAGCTAAATCCAAGGATAACTATACCAATGCACTTTAAGACGCCTGTTTTGAACTTTCCCATAGATGGGGTTGAGCCTTTTATTTCTGGTCTTAAAAACGTTGAGGTACTTGATAAAAGCTGGGTGGATGTAGATCCTGCTTCTCTCCCAAAGGAACCTAAGATAATAGTTCTTCAATATCGCAAAGCTTAGGAGGGGATTCGCTGTGGTCAAGATGGAGGAAATGCTTTCAAGGTGGGAGGAGCTTTCGGGGCGCTGGGGGCGTCTCCAGACCTGTTTTTGACATAAGCTCCCTTGAGCGTGAAAAGAGGGAGCTTGAAAGGAGGTTATCATCGCCCGAATTTTGGAAAAACTCTGAAGAGGCGCAGAAAGCAGGAAAGCGCTTAAGAGAGATAGAGAGTGCTCTAAGTGCTTTAGGCGTTATAGAGGAACGCATAGGGAATATTCAGGCAATTATTGATCTTTTGAGAGAGGAGTATGATGGTGCGCTAAGCGAAGAGCTTGCGCAGGAGCTCAGTCTGCTTGAAAGGGATGTCGTTTTGTGGGAAAGGAGGGTCTTTCTTTCGGAGGATTTTGATAAATCTAACGCTATTTTGTCAATTCACCCTGGTGCTGGAGGAACGGAATCCCAGGACTGGGCTTATATGCTTTTAAGGATGTATATGCGATGGGCTGAGGATAAGGGTTTTAGAGTAAAGGTTCTTGAGTACCAAGAGGCAGAGGATGCAGGAATAAAGAGTGCTACGATACTCGTGGAGGGAGAATATGCTTATGGGCTTCTTAAAGGGGAGAATGGTGTTCACAGGCTGGTGAGAATTTCTCCCTTTGATGCTTCTCGAAGAAGGCACACTTCCTTTGCATCGGTTGAGGTTATTCCGGAAATCTCAGAAGATGTTGAGGTAGAGATAAAAGAGGAGGATCTCAAGATAGAGACTTTCAGGGCAAGTGGACGCGGGGGACAATATGTCAACACGACCGACACCGCTGTTAGGATAACTCATCTTCCAACGGGAATAGTGGTTTCCTGTCAAAATGAAAGATCGCAATATCAAAATAAGATGACGGCATTGAAGATACTGAAGAGCAGATTATACGAGCTTGAGAGAAGAAAGAAGATGGAAGAGATAGAGAAGCTTAAAGGAGAAAAGAAAGAGATAGCATGGGGAAATCAAATAAGGTCGTATGTGTTTCATCCCTATACGCTTGTTAAGGATCATAGAACCGGTTTGGAGACGAGCAGCGCTCTTAAGGTTATAGATGGGGATCTTGATCCGTTCATAGAGGCTTATCTCAGGTGGTCCGCGATGAGAGAGAGGAGGGAAGCTTCTTGAAAAGGCTGCTTTCCGCTCTTGTGATTCTTTTTCTCTTGCTAATTTTGGCTTTATCAGCTTTTGCCTCGAGCGTTAATTTAACCGCGGATAAAGTTCTTTTCTATCCAGAAGATAACTTAATGAAAGCTTTTGGGAACGTGAGGCTCGTTTGGCGGGATAAAAGAGCTTTAGCTGATAAAGGCTGGGTAAATTTTAAGAACAATGATGCTTCGCTTGAGGGAAACGTGATTATAGAGGATGAAAGAGGCAGGGTGAGAGCAGACAGGGTTAGTTTTATATCAAAGCTTCAGCTGGTGAGAGCGGAAGGCAACGTGCTTCTTATCACTAAGAAAGGCATTAAGCTAAGGTGTGGAAGGCTCGAGGCTTACGAAGATGGGACTTTCAAGGCAGACGATAATCCCTTTATAGAAGGGAAGAGATTTACTCTTAAGGCACGAGAAATCATTCTTAAGGGTGAAAGGGCGGAAATTTCTTCGCCAGTTTATATGGGGGATGATGGGAAGCTGGCTTTGTCTGCGGAGAGGGCTAAACTTACATTCTTGCGAGATGGAAAGCTTGAAAGGGTAGACGTCTCTGGCAAAGTTCTTCTAATACATCGCAAAGGTTCTACCTCAGTGAGGGTTAAGGGGGAGAAGGGGACCTATGATTTAATAAAAGGCAAGGTGAGAGTTTCTGGTAATGCTGTGGCTTTTAAGGGAAAGACTGAAATAAGAGCGGATGAGATCATATACAACGTTAAAACAGGGGTCATGAAGGCTCTGGGAAGGACCAAAATGATAATTCACTGAGAGCTAAGAGATAATGGCGCTACTTTGTGGAGAGGGACTTGTAAAGATCTATCGTGGAAGAGAGGTTGTCAAGGATATATCGCTTTGCGTAAATGAGGGAGAAATAGTGGGATTGCTCGGTCCAAATGGAGCGGGGAAGACTACCACATTCTATATGATTGTGGGACTCGTTAAGCCTGACCAAGGGAAGGTCTTGCTCGATGAGGTGGATATAACTGCTATGCCTATGTATAGGAGGGCAAAGGTTGGGATAGCTTATCTACCCCAGGAACCTTCCATATTCAGAGGATTAACCGTAAGGGAGAATCTGCTTCTTGCTATGGAGGGAATGGGAGTCCCGTTGAATAAGAGGAAGAAACTCCTTTTTAGGATTCTCGAGGAATTTGGTTTAGAAGATATAGCGGATTATAAGGGGTTTTCGCTATCTGGTGGTGAGAGAAGGCGTGTGGAGATAGCCCGAGCCATGGTAGGAGCTCCTCTTTTTCTTCTTTTAGACGAGCCATTTTCGGGTATAGATCCGATAACGGTTTACGATATCCAACAGATGATAATATCTCTTAAAGAAAGGGGAATAGGAATATTACTTACAGATCACAATGTCAGGGAGACGCTATCGATAACTGACAGAGCTTATCTAATTCATCAGGGTAGAATAGTGATAGAGGGGGAGCCTGGTAGCATCGCGAAGAGCAAAATAGCTCGCAAGCTTTACTTAGGTGAGAAATTTGTATGGTAGCTTTGAGGAGGGGATGAGTGTGGTAGATTTAGATAAGCTGGATCTTGGAACGGTTGATCCTGAGGGGAGTATCAAGGCAGTTTTGGATTTCCCGAGACAGTTTGAAGAGGCGATGAGGGAAGCTTTTGACTTTGATCTTCCCAAGGTTGGGCATTTTGATAGCATACTGATAACCGGTATGGGAGGATCTGCAGTCGGAGGAGATATACTCAAGGTGCTCCTTAAAGAAAAGAGCGAGGTTTTCGTTGAAGTTAATAGGGGATATAGCATTCCTGTGTGGGTAGGTAAAAATACACTTTTAATGGGTGTGAGCTATTCGGGAAACACTGAGGAGACGCTTTCTTCATGTGAGGAAGCGCTTAGAAGGGGTGTTAAAGCCATATTTGTAAGTAGCGGTGGCAAGCTTGGGAAAATGGCGGAGGAAAGAGGTATACCTATTTTTAAGGTTCCTTCGGGGTTACAACCGAGAGCTGCACTGGGCTATCTTTCCGCTCCGTTGCTTGTTTTTATGAACAGGTTGGGAGTTGCGAATTTTGATGAGGAGTTCAAAGAAACTATTTCCGTGCTTCAAGGCATGAGTGAAGAGTTCTCTCCAGAGGTTCCCCTTTCCGCTAATGGAGCTAAGGAGCTCGCTTCCTGGCTTTATGGAAGCGTTCCATTGATATATGGCGATGGCGGAATAAGCGGGGTTGCTGCTTATAGGTGGAAAACACAGATAAACGAAAACAGCAAGCAGCCTGCTTATTATCATTTCCTCCCTGAGCTTGATCATAACGAGATAGTAGGCTGGATGAGCCGTAGCTTTAAAGATGTCTTTAAGGTAGTTGCTTTGAGACATGTGAGGGAAAACAGGAGAGTGTCTTTAAGGTTTGGTATAACAAGAAAGCTGATTTTAGGAAGTGTTGGCGGATGGAGAGAGATCGAGGGAAAGGGCAAGGGAGAGATGGCCTTGCTCTATAGCTTGATATATTTTGGAGATCTTGTAAGCTTATACTTAGCTTATTTAAATGGTGTTGACCCAACACCTGTAGATGTTATAACTGAGTTAAAGAATGAAATGGCAAAACATAATTGAAAGGGGGAAGAGTAATGGCAAGAAAGTTTCTTCTTACCTCGGAGTCAGTTACCGAGGGGCATCCGGATAAGGTTGCCGATCAGATATCAGATGCTGTTCTCGATGCGATTATGGAAAAAGACCCTATGGGCAGGGTTGCATGTGAGGTGTTAGTTACAACGGGATTGGTCTTTGTAGCTGGAGAAATAACGACGGAGTGCTACGTTGATATTCCTCGATTGGTTAGAGAGACAGTTAAGGAAATAGGATATACACGAGCTAAGTATGGTTTTGATGGGGACACTTGTGCAGTTATAACTGCTATCGACGAGCAGTCTCCCGATATAGCTCAGGGAGTTGATAGGGCTCTGGAGGTAAGGGAAGGACAGATGACTGATGAGGAGATAGATAGAATAGGAGCAGGAGATCAGGGAATAATGATAGGATACGCCTGCACGGAGACCGAAGAGCTGATGCCTCTTCCAATTACATTGGCTCATAAGCTTGCCAAGAGATTGGCTTACGTCAGAAAGGAAAAAATACTTCCTTATCTTAGACCGGATGGTAAAACACAGGTGACAATAGAGTATGAGGACGGAAAACCGGTTAGGATAACGACGATAATAGTTTCTGCTCAACATCATCCTGCTATAGAGTTAGATCAGTTAAAAGGGGACCTTATAGAGCACGTTATAAAGCCGGTTGTTCCTCCCGAGCTTCTTGTTAAGGATGTTAAGTATCTCATTAACCCAACGGGAAGGTTCGTTCTCGGTGGGCCTATGGCTGATACAGGTTTGACTGGCAGAAAGATAATGGTTGATACTTATGGTGGAGCGGTTAAACATGGTGGAGGATGCTTCTCTGGTAAAGATCCCACAAAGGTCGATAGATCCGGTGCTTATATGGCGAGATATGCTGCTAAAAATATAGTTGCCGCGGGGCTCGCCGGGAAGTGTGAAGTGCAAGTAGCTTATGCCATAGGCGTGGCGCATCCTGTTGCGATTTCCGTTGACACCTTTGGTACTGGCAAAATAGCTGATGAAAAGATAGAGGAGCTCGTCAGAGAGTTTTTCGATTTTCGTCCTGCTGCAATAATAAGAGATCTTGATCTTCGTCGACCGATATATAAGCAGGTAGCTGCATATGGTCATTTTGGAAGGGAGGATCTCGATGTTCCTTGGGAAAAAACGGATAAAGCGGAAGAGATAAGAAAAGCAGCGGAGAGGATGTAGAACCTTTCCTTTTGCTTAGAGAGCTGCTATTTCCGGATAGGTGTGTTTCCTGTGGTTCATGGGGAAGCGCCCTTTGTAGAAGTTGCCTTTCTCGAATAAGAGGTTTTGGGCGGTATGGTAATGTTTATGCTTTTGGCTTTTATAATGGGCCATTGAAGGAGCTCATCTGGGCTGTTAAGTATGGAGGATATGGGAAGGCGTTAGACATACTGGTCAATGCGTTTAGAGATAGTATATCCTCTTATTTAGAGGGAAGCATCGATGTCATAATTTCTGTTCCAGAGGACCCTTCAAGGAGAAGGACCTTTAATCACGTTTTATATTTATCAAAATTGCTAAGCGGTCTTCTTTCGGTTCCGGTATCCCGTAAGCTATGCAAGATAAGATCCACTCCGCCGCAGGTTAAGCTTTCCAAGAAAGATAGGGAGGAGAATCTGAAGGAAGTTTTTGTTTTTAAGGGAGAGCTTCTTTTGGGAAAGAGAATACTTCTCGTTGATGATGTCCTTACGACGGGGACAACCTTAAGAGCCTGTGAAGACGTCATTACGAGAGGAGGGGCTCTAACTGTAAAAAAGCTCGTGATTGCCGTTAATCGCTAAGGGGGTGTGAAAAAATTATGGCAGAGCTTGTTAACTGTATCAGGTGCGGAAGGGCTTTTCTGTGGACGGGGGGGAGGAAGATCTGCCCGAAATGCCTTGAAGAGGAAGAGAAGGCATTTGAAAAGGTTTATAACTACTTGAGGGATAATCCACTAGCTACCATAAAGGAGATAAGCGAGGCTACCGATGTTGATGAAGATCTCATTCTTGACTTTATAAGGCAAGGCAGAATTCAGCTTAAGTTTACAGATGTGGCTGGTAAGTTAAGATGCAAGAGGTGCGGTGCTCCTATAAGCTCAGGAGAGTATTGTCCCAAGTGTCTTAAGGAACTCGAGCGCTCCCTAAGCCAGCTTCAATCAGAGTTGGAAAAAGAGGTGGAGAAGAAGGAACGCGCACGTATGTATATAACGGAGGTGATGAAAAAGAAAAAAGAGAAGAGCGATTGAAGGATCCCCCTCCACTTGCCGAAATAGAACTGAGGGGGTGAACCTCCGATGGAGTATGGCAAGAGAGTAGGAGATATTTTTAAAACATATTTAGAGAAGGTAAAGCCTGCAAAGCGGAAGATAAAGAGGACAGAGGGTAGCATTCAGTCTCCGGAAGATAAAGTTGAGATATCGTCTACCGCTTTAGAGGTGAAAATAGCCAAGGAAGCTATAAGCTCCGTTTCTGAGACACGAAGAGCGAGAGTCAATGAGATAAGGAGACTCATCGAGGAGGGGAAATATGATCCGCCACTTAAGGAAGTGGCTCGCAAGGTTTTGAAAGAAATATATCCCTTCTCGGGTGAGTAAAGATGAGAGGCTTAATTAGCGATATAGGCTTAGGCAGGCTTTCTTCCATTTTGGAAGAAGAAATATCGCTATATGAGAAATGGTGTGAACTCTCCTCTCGTAAAAAAGAAGCGGTAATAAATAACGATATAGATTCCCTAACGCGCGTAATTACAGAGGAAAGAATGCTTCTTGTTGAAGCTGAGAGACTTGAGGCTAAGAGACTTAAGGAGATTTCCAGAATTGCTAACGAGCTTGGTGTAAGTGAAAACATGAAAATTAGCGATCTTAAAAGATACCTTTCAAAGGAGAAGTTTTCGGTTGTAGAGGAAAGGGCTTCTCAGTTAAGAAATGTGCTTGCTAAGTTGAGAGAACTTAATGAGACAAATCGTTATCTCGTTGAGTCGACCCTTAAGTATATCTCTTACATGATAGATGCTTTGATGAATTCGGTATCGCGAGCTACATATGGGAGGAAAAAAGCTCAAGCGTCATCTTTTTCCTTCTTTGAGGGGGAGGCTTAGCGTTTTATGGGTGATCCCGGCGGTTTTTTTGGAATAGAGCTTGGTAAGAGGGCTGTATTTGCTCAGAAAAGGGGGCTCGAGGTAACAGGTCATAACGTTTCAAACGCTAATACAGAGGGCTATTCGCGCCAGCGTGTGGAATTCAATACGATGTATCCTTATACGGATCCCGCGATGAACAGACCCGCTTTACCGGGTCAGGTGGGCACTGGCGTTAAGATTGAGCAGATAAAAAGGTTAAGGGATAGGTTTCTTGATCTTCAATATAGGGAAGAGATGCAAACCTGGGGTAGGTGGGATACGCGGGATATTGTTCTGAAAAGGGTCGAGGAGTTTTTCAATGAGCCCTCTGATTCTAGCCTTAGGCAGTATATGGATGAGTTTTGGAAAGCGCTCGAAGCGCTCCATGTTCATCCTGAGGACCCTGCCATAAGAGAAAGCGTGAGGGAAAAGGCGCTCACTATGACGCGTCTTATAAGGCACCTTTCTAAGGAGTTAAGTTCCTACAGAAAGGATTTAAACGAGGAGATTAAGATGAAGGTTGATGAAATAAACTCCTACATAGATCAAATAGCGGATTTAAACAGGCAAATTCAGATGGTTAGGGGAGTGGGAGATAATCCTAATGATCTTGAGGATAGACAGGATCTACTGATAGAAAAACTCTCAAAGATTATAGATATCAGCGTTGATGAGGATCCAAACGGTGGTGTAATACTCGTTTTAAATGGGGTCGATGTTGTTAGAGGAGGTATAAGGCATCATCTTGAGCTTATCCCCAATCCTGCTAATAATGGGATGTATGATGTAAGGTGGGATTTTGAGCCCATAGATTTCTCGTCAAATGCGAGCGTGGCGGTGGCCTATGCTGCTCCAGTGGTTGGAAATACGGAGTATATGGTTAGCGTGATTCAAGTAGCTAATGAGCTTCCTCATATGATAGGAAACGAAAGAGCTTCTTTTGTGAGTGAAGATATTACCTTTTACACCCTTGGCTGGCTTGATAGGAACGAGAGAGGAGATATATGTCTTAAGGTAGACGATGGACCCAACGTAAGTATTCATATAAGCGGAGAGGATTCTCTGAAAACGGTAATGAATAAAATCAACGCTGCCTTTTATAATGGGGACCTCTCTTCCTATCCTACGGTTCATGAGGAATGGCTTGCCGCATCCATAGCCAGGAATGACTCTGGGCATTACTATCTCGTCTTAAGGAGCAATCACCTGGGTGTGGATTATAGAATATCTGTCGTTGGGGAGGTGGCAAGCATGGCTCAGCGCCTCGGTCTATGGAATGGTATAACAACGAACGATATATGGACTCCAGTCGATGCGGTTTTCAGGATTAATGGTGAGCTTTATACGAGTTTCGTGAACAGGTTTAGAAAGGCAAAAAACGTTTTAACGGGGGAGTATAAAGAAGTAGTGCGCGGGATGCTATTTGAGCTTAAAGGAATTGGTACAACCGTTATGAAGCCGTATTTTCCCATGCAAAATGGGGAGCTTCTTGGCTATCTTGAGGCAAGGGATGATCTCCTACCGGGTTATCTTGACTGGCTGGATGAGCTTTCCTATACCTTGATTAAGGAGTTTAATGCCCAGCATAGAGCTGGTTATGGTTTAAATCAAGACAAAAATGGCAAGGATTTCTTCGAGGAGATCTATAAGATGGAGGGAGCTTCTTCCTCCATTTATTTATCCATAGATATAAATGACTCACCAGAGCTTATATCGGCTGCGGGAGATGATAATGGAAAGAACGCAGGTCCCGGTGATGGATCTATAGCTTATAAACTTGCCTCGTTTAAGTATAGAAACGTTTTGAGGGATAAAACGATAAACGTGAATCAATTTTTTGAAGCACTTGTTGCTAAGCTTGGCGTTGATGCTCAGGAAGCAAAGCGAATGAGTTATAATCAAGAGCTACTCGTTAAACAGATAGATAACAGACGCCAAGAGGTCATGGGCGTTTCATTAGACGAAGAGATGACCCAGCTTATCAAATTTCAGCATGCTTTTGCCGCTGCTGCTCGATTCATAAATGCCATGGATGAGGCTTATGGGAGGATAGTAAATAATTTGGGACTTGTAGGAAGGTGATATAGCTCATGAGGGTAAGCGATAAGGTTTTTATACGGAGATTTCTTACTGATCTTATGGATAGTAGGGAGAAACTACTTAAGCTTGAGCATCAAAACGCTACCGGGAAGAAGTTTGACCTCCCGGAGGAAGATCCTGTTGGATCTGTGCGAAGCATGAGGCTTCACAGAGTTCTTAACGAAAACGGCCAGTTTACGAAGAACATGGATGAGGCAATATCGTGGCTTAATATAACCGATTCTGCTTTGGATCATTTAACGTCGATCATCCATAGGGTCAGAGAAAGAACTATAGCGGGTGCCAATGGCACCATGTCTCAGCTTGATAGAGAGGCGATAGCCGATGAAATAGATAGAATGAGGGAGGAGGTTCTTCAAATAGCAAATACCTCCTTGGGGGGAAGGTATATCTTTGGAGGCTATGAAACCAAGGAGAAACCTTATGCATTTGGAGAAAACAACGTTGCGGTTTATCGTGGGGATGAGGGAGAAATGGCATGGGAGATAGAAAATGGAGAGACCATAGTTGTTAACGTTCCGGGAAATAAGGTCTTCGCCACGCAGAGGATAGAGTATAGGCTTGAGAGCGATGCACATTCTTCCGCCTCTATATTCGGTCCGGGTGAGTTTACCATAAGAGTGGGGGATAGCGTTTATAGGGTTGATGTTCCTGCGGGAGCAAATATATCCGTTATAGCTGATAGGATAAATCTGAGAGCTGGAGATGCTGTTGATGCTTATGTGGCTCCAGAGGGAAGTGGCGTAAAGCTTGTTATCCAAACTAAAAGGAATGAGCATATGAGTCTCTCTGACGAAGTTGGAGCTGTTTTACAGGATATAGGAATTCTTAACAAAGAGGAAGATATGGTTTATGCGGGAGATCTTGATATATTTGAGACTATGCGAAAGATAAGCGAGGATTTGCGATATAATAGAACTACTTCCCTTTCAGGTCCAAGGCTGGAAGAGCTTGACGAATATCTTGATCATCTTCTAAGAGTGAGAGCCCGAGTTGGTGCTAAGGTTCGTAGGCTCGAAGCTACCAAGAGGAGATTTGAAGATAACAAAGTTCAAGTAACGTCTCTTCTTTCAAGGATAGAGGATGTTGATATTGCGGAGGCTATAATGGAGCTTACCAATCAGCAAGCCATATATAGGTCTGCTCTTAGAACGGGAGCTCGCATTGTTCAAACGAGCCTTATAGACTTCTTAAGGTAGATTTTTAAGAGGGGGAATGCCAGTTGAAGGTCAATACCCTGAGATTTGGTGAAATAGAGGTTCCAGAGGAAAGGATTATATTTATGCCTCACGGACTCATAGGGTTTCCAAATTTAAAGAGATTCTTTATAATAGGTGAAGAGGGACAGCTTATAAAGTGGTTTCAATCTATAGAGGATCCTAATATAGCTTTACCTGTGGTTAATCCCTTCGAGCTTTTTCCAAAATTCAGCGTCGATATAAGTGATTCTGATCTCGAGGACATAGATCTTAAAGATCCACGTGATGCTATTCTATTCCTTGTTATGGTCATACCAAAGGGAAATCCTAAGGGAGCAACTGTGAATCTCAAAGCTCCAATAGTGGTGAACGTTAAGAATAGAAAAGCGAAACAGGTTATAGCTTTGAACGAGGATTATCCAATACGTTATCCTCTTTTTCCACAGGAAGAGGGAGGGGCATAATCGTGCTTGTTTTGAGCCGTAAGATAAATCAAAGCATAATGATAGGTGATGAGATAGAAATTAAGGTCCTCGAGATAAGAGGGGATCAGGTTCGCCTTGGTATAGAAGCCCCTAAGAGAATCCCCGTTCATCGGAAGGAAGTTTATGAAGCTATAATGCGAGAGAACATCCTTGCCGCTCAGATGGCTGCTCAGGTTGAGCAAAAAGTGGAAGAAAGTGTTGTGAAAGAGCTTGAGAGATTGAAAAAGAAGAAAGAATGAGCGTTTTCCTCTAAAGTGCCTCCTCACCCTGACCGATAAAACTAAGTGAAGGGAAGTCCTCACGGATGAGGAATACCAAGGAGCGCATGGATGCGGTATACTACAGGGATGGGGTGAGGGCTTATGAGGATAAATCATAATATCGCGGCTATGGAGGCTTATAGGCAGCTGACCTTGACCACAGGTCAGCTTCAAACAGTCCTCGAGAGATTGTCCTCTGGTTTGAGGATTAACCGCGCGGCTGATGATGCCGCGGGATTGGCGATCTCTGAAAAGATGCGCTCCCAGATAAAGAGTATTCATCAAGCTACGAGAAACGCACAGGATGGCGTTTCTTTGATTCAAACCGCAGAGGGGGCGCTTGATGAGGTTCATGCGATTCTTCATAGAATAAGAGAGCTTGCCATTCAAGCTGCCAACGATACATGCACTTCATACGATAGAGAGCAGATCCAGAAAGAGATAGATCAACTTAAGGCGGAAATAGACAGAATAGGCGAAAGTACCCAGTTTAATACACGTAAACTTTTAACGGGAGAGCTCTCGTTCATAATTAATCAAGTGGGAGGAAATGCCTATGTTACAAACATGACGGCATCCCCATCCACTCAGCCCGGAACTTATAAGGTAAAGATCTATCAGGAAGCGAGCGAAGCCACTCTCACGGGGGTTACTAACGTTTCAATACTCGATAGAATTCACACGGGAGAGATAGTCATAAACGGGGTTGCGATTCACCTTGATTCCTCTGAGTTTGCAGCTGCACTTGATAGATTGCAGTATGTCATAGATAAGATAAACGAGAAAACTCACAACACTGGCGTTAAGGCTGAGAGGTATAACGGGCATCTCAGGCTCGTTCAAACCGAGGTTGGCTCTGAGGAGAAAATAATTCTCTCTGGGGATCAAGCACTTCTTCAGGATCTCGGTTTTGGAGCGGTGCCAACGGTCTTGAGCAACGAGCTTGCGGGTACAGGACCAAGCTTTACTTCAGGAAGCGATGAACGTATAAAGATCAATGGAACTAAGGTGAGTTTAAGTGGGGCAGTTACGTGGCAAGATGTTGTCGATAAGATAAACCAACAAATGGGAGGACAGGTTTGGGCAGAGCTTTTAAATATTGGTGGAAGAAAATATATAAGAATAACCGCACAGGGAGCGAATAGAAACGTCGTCTTGGAGGAAGATGCGGAAACTCTTGCGAGTTTGGCGAGGTATGATATAGATCTTCAGGCAATAGGATTTAATACCACGAGGGTAAGTATGACGCAGATGGAGATGTGCGGAGCGGATGTGGATACCGATAATACCAATCATTCCTATTTTATAAACTTCGATAACACTACAGGGGCTACGGGAACAACGTATACGTTTTACATAAACGGCGTTGAGATAAACATTACTACACAGGATTTGGATAGCGATGGAAACGCTGATGATCTTGACTTGAAGGTGGTTGTTAGCGTTATAAACGCTAAATCTTCCCAAACGGGTGTTACAGCTGCTTTGACTACTTATAATGCTGGAGGGGGAGATTATCGGGCGTATATTACTCTTACTGCTAACTCTGGAACCAAGATAGAGCTGGAGGATAGAGATCTCGTTGGGGGTCAAAACACTACTTTCCTCGAAAGGATAGGTTTTAAAACCCATTGGGCACATGATGATACGAGATACGATCCAAGGAGATGGGTTATGGGAGGCACCCCTGTAAGCGGGACGGCTGGGACCACGGGAGCTATATATATAAACGGTGTTAGAATTGACGTGGATACATCAGATACGCTTGCGGATGTTATACGAAAGATAAACAATCTTTCGGCTTATACCAATGTTAAAGCGTATAACAGGGATGAGGGAACGGCTGCAAATGATAGCTACCTTTTCTTGATTCAAGCTTCGGGTGATCCATCTAATAAGATAATAGTTGAAGGTAATTCAAGTATACTAAGCTGGTTAGGGTTAAATAACGCTACCGAAGGCATAGAAGATGGTACCATCGCTTCGTCCGGGACGAACGTTAAGATCAGGGTTCCGTCGAAAGATGAGGATGGAAATTCATACAGTATAAATAGTCCAGATACCTTGATTATAGAAGGTAGGGGAAAACACGTTGTGCTGGAAAAGCTCGTTAAGGATTATAAATATTATACTCCTACCAATGTTAATTACACGCTTACTCCCTTGGGACTTGCTTTCGATATCGATGGAGAAAGATGGGAAGAAGCGGACATAAAGGTAGATGCGTCGGGAACACTTTTTCTTCACATAGGACCCAATGAGAATGAGCTTATGAGAATAGACATAGATTCTCTTAATACGGATGGGTTGGGAATATCTGATCTCACGGTTCTGACCAGAGAAGAAGCGGAGCTTGCCATAGAGAAGGTTACCAAAGCTACGGAGAAGATATCTACTGCGCGCTCAAAGCTTGGAGCCTATCAAAATCGCTTAGAGCACACAATCAAAAATCTGAGAATAATGGAGGTTAATGTTCAGGCTGCTGAGTCAAGAATAAGGGATGCGGATATGGCGCTGGAGATGATGCAGTTTGTGAGACTGCAGATACTTCACCAGTCTGGTACTGCTATGCTTGCTCAGGCTAATCAGCTTCCGCAGTCGGTTCTCCAGCTTTTAAGATAGCAGGTAAATTCCTTGGCGGGAGAGGGGGATCCCCCTTTCCCGCTTTTTTTATGCTATAATATTTCTACTTGTATAGTCTATATAATGGAAGGGGAGGAAAGGATGAGACTCCTTTTGACCGCAAGTGTGGTGTTTTTTTTAACGCTGTTTTATGGTAGCGCTTCTGCTCATGTTGAAAGCTTGCCTAACATTTTTACCTTTAGTGAGAGGGATTCAGGGAAGGAGGTGACCGCCAGTAGGGGAGATGTGATTGTTATCCTTCTTAGGGAGGCTTCGACTGCAGGGTATATATGGGAAGTAGGATATTTAGATAAAAATAAGCTTCTTTTC
>JAGHDO010000091.1 GCA_021159885.1 Synergistota bacterium
GTTTTGATGAAAGTCCCACTTCCTCCACCTGCTTCTATTTGTTTGATTGTTTCTTTGCCTTCTCTCTCAAGGAGATCCAAGATTACGACCGAAGCCCCTAATCGAGAAAAAAGAAGGGCGGTAACGCGCCCTATGCCTCTACCGCCCCCCGTTATTAATGCAACCTTATCTGAAAAGCTTATCATCTTATCTCAGCTCCTCTTTCTACTAAACCTAAATAGGGGAAATTCCGTTTCCTCGTCGAGTTCTCTCCTTCTCTCTATATCTGGAAGTTCCCTTATAACTAACTCTATGGTGGCTAAGACAGGATTTCCTCCTTTTACTATGTGCCCTGCATGAATCTTCCTTCTCTCATCTGAAACTATCCCATGGAGATGGACAACCACTTCTCCTCTACCATCCTTCCCTATAATTCCGTTTCCGCAAAGGAATTCTAAGGGCCCCTCAACCGATACCGGTTCACAATATCTGGTTTTGAGCTTTTTAGTTTCGTCCTTCACAGCGTACACGAAAGTAAACTTTCTCAAGCTTCCAAGCATTACATCTATACTACCACTTTCCAAGCCATGTTTTTTGCATATCTTAAGGACTCCTTCTATGAGATCAGTTCCGGGAAGGATTCTCCCCACAATAAGTCTTCCGCCCTTGCATTCAACGGAAGAGGTTCTAACCTCCTCCTTCATGAGCTTTCTCCTCCCTTTTAATCTCACTCCTTACTTAAAGGTTACGTTCGGGAACCAAGTTACTATCTGTGGGAAAATTATACAGAGTGCTAATCCTATCGCTTGCAGGCTTACGAAAGATAGAACCCCCTTATAGATATCTTTTGTAGTTACTTCTGGAGGTGCTACCCCCTTCAGGAAAAATATGGCATAAGCAAACGGTGGGGTTAAGAATGACATCTGAAGATTAACCGCTATGAGCACTGCAAAGTAGAGAGGATCGAAACCTAATTTTGTAGCTATGGGCATAAATACTGGTATGACTATGTAAAGAATGCCAATCCAGTCTATAAACATTCCGAGAATGAATATGACGAACATCATTAGAGCCAATATTCCCCACTTTCCAAAGCCAGTTGCCATAAGAAGTGATTCAACCAGTGCTCCACCTCTCATAAACAAAAACACCGATGTAAACATCCCTGCTCCGACTATAACGAAGAAAACCATGGAGGTTATTTTAAGGGTTTCATATACCGCATCCCTTAAGGTTTTCCAATTTAGCTTTTTATAAGAAAGAGCTATAATCGCTGCGCCAAGGGCTCCCACCGCGGAAGCCTCCGTAGGAGAAGCAATTCCAAGCAGTATCGATCCGAGAACCGCTATGAGTAGCCCTAAAACCGGTATCATATAAATCATGGTTTGTATTATCAGCGTTTTTTTATCCTTTGCTCTTTCCTCTTCACTTATAGCTGGAGCTACTTCCGGCTTGAGCCAAGATACGATAAGTATATAGGCTATATACAATCCGGATAATAGCAGGCCGGGAAATATGGCACCTGCGAATAGCTTAGCCACGGAGAGACTACACATAGGTCCCATCATTACCAGCATGACGCTTGGTGGTATAAGGATACCGAGCGTTCCACCAGCGCAGACAACGCCCGAAGCGAGACTCTTGCTGTAGTTTCTCTTCAACATTGCGGGAAAAGCTATGAGTGCCATTGTCGTTACAGATGCGGCTATTATGCCCGTGCACGCAGCAAACAGAGTGCTTATTATCACGGCGGTGAGGGCAAGCCCTCCACGCAGGGGACCAAAAAGCTGGAACATCGTGTTGAAAAGCTTTTCCGCCGCCTCGCTCTTCTCAAGAATGATTCCCATAAATATAAATAGCGGTACTGCTATCAAGACCTCATTCTGCATTACCCCGTAAGTTCTGTGTATGAAGAGATTAAACATGGCGGGTCCTCTGTAAAGGTATCCAAATAGGATTGCAAGGAACATTAAAGCGAAAGCGAGCCTTACCCCGCTTATAACCAGCGCTATAAGGAGAACCATTGCTATTAAGGCTATTGCCTCAGTTCCCATTGCTTAAGACCTCCCTTGAGCGAGCTTTTTAATAGTTTTTACGAGTTCTACTATCCCCTGAAGGAAGAGGAGCAGAAATCCCGCAGGGATCATGGTTTTTACCGGACCTGAGGGAAATCCCCAGGTTGTGGTGGAGAGCTTTTCCCCTATACTCCAAGCATACATTGCGTATTCTAATCCCTTCCAGAAGAGGATCGCCATAATGGGTAAGAACATAACGGCGAAAAAAATGAGTTCCCATACCAGTCTTACTTTCTCGGGGAGGGCGTTAAATACGAGATCTATTCTAACATGCTTTTTTTCCTGAAGGGTATAACCTCCCCCAAGTAAGAACATGGCGCTGAAAAGCATCCAGGCGGTATCATAGACCCAATCTGTTGGGCTATTTAACACGTATCTTATGAAAACTTCATACACCACAACCGCGTTTAATGGAATTACGAGCCAGGCTCCTCCCTTTCCACAAATCCTTACTATTTTCTCTATGAGCGCGAGGAATTTCATTCGGTGATGCCTCCTTGATCTTTAATTTTTATGCGGGAGGAGAGAAGCTCTCCTCCCGCAGAGCAAAGAGTTTTTAGATGTCAAACTTGCTAAATTCATAGTAAGGCCTGAATTTCTTGAGGAAGTTCTTCTGGGATTCCCAAACCTTCTTGAAGTATGGATCTTTCTTTGCCTTTTCCTCAAGAATTTGGAAGGCTATTTCTCTCGCCTTCTTTTGATCGGCAGGAGAAAGTTTGGTCATCTTGACGCCCATCTCCTTGAACTTGGCAAAAGCTTCCATGGTCTTTATCCACTCTTTTGCATACCCTTCGATCGTGGCTGCTACGGCAGCATTCTTCATGATCTCCCTAAGGTCAGGCGAGAGCGAATTCCAAACTTTGGAATTGATAACGAGCTGGAACATATTGGATCCCATGTGGATTGGAGGATTAAAGAGGTATTTGGCAACTTCAGGTAAACCGAGGGCTAAATCCATGTAGGGATCGCAGAATTCGGCTGCATCTATGAGACCTCTCCTCAGAGAAGGTATGACTTCTCCTCCAGGCAGGAGGACTACAGAGGCACCCAGCTTTTTCCAAAGCTCCATGCTTAAGCCAGCACATCTTATCTTGAGCCCTTTGATATCCTTCAGACTCCTTATGGGTTTCTTGGACCATATCTCCTCGGGGGGAGTAAGCCCTAATGGAAAAGCAATCACGCTTCCCTTGTACATTTCCTGCTCCAGTTTTATGCCCTCACCGCTATACATCCATACGAGTAAATCGTGGAACTGGAAGACACCGCCAGGAAGGGTGTAGAAGAGGTCTCCAGCTGGGTACTCGCCTTTCTGCCATGCAGGCGTGTTATAACCGAGGTCGAGTACTCCTTCTCTGACGGCTTCAAGAACCTTTTGGGGAGGAACTATCTCTCCAGAGCTGTGGAGCTCGATTTTGAGGCGACCTCCGCTCATCTTTTCCACCTTTTGAGCCCAGAGCACGATACCGTTCTGGCTTAAGGGGAGCTTGAGCGGGAAACAGCTCTGTGCCACGAGAGTTCGGGTTTTGGCAAGTGCCAGTCCACCCGCGATCAATCCGAGGGCTATCATTCCCGCGATGATCGCTAAAAGAGCCCTTCTTTTCATTCTTCTGCCACCTCCTATTAAGATTTTTTGAAGGTTAAAACATTAAAATTAAAGTAGTGATATTACATGATGATTATATGTTAATAACATAGGCTTGTCAATATATTCCAAGTTTTGGCTATTTAGTAGCATCCTATAATATTTTTAAACCATCCTTGTATCCTTTTGCTTTACTTTCGTTTCCTAAAGCTGTATAATGAATTTGAGATGGGAGCCAAGGTTATTTTAGAGGTAAAAAACCTGACTAAGAGGTTCGGTGGGCTCGAAGCAGTAAAGAATGTCTCTTTCTTTATAAGAGAAAGAGAGATACTTGGGTTGGTAGGTCCTAACGGTGCGGGTAAAACTACGTGTTTTAATCTCATCAGTGGGGTAATAAAGCCTACCGAAGGGAAGATATATTTTCTTGGGAAAGACATAACGGAATTGCCCGCACATGATATAGCCAAGATGGGTATAGCCAGAACCTTCCAAATCGTTCGCCCGTTTAGAGAGCTTAAGGTTTGGCAGAATGTTCTTTCCGCTTACGGAAAGGATCTATATGATTCGCTTATTGATTCCTTTAAACCCTATAACTTGCCTCCTTTAAGGGAGAGATCTCGTCAACTTATAAAGGAGGTCGATCTTCTCAATTTCGAGGAGGCCCCAGCAGGGGTTCTCCCTCTCGGTTGCTTAAGAAGATTGGAGATTGCAAGAGCTCTTGCCCTTTCTCCTAAACTTTTACTTCTCGATGAGTCGTTTTCTGGTTTAAGCTACGAGGAGATAGAATCTCTTATGGATCTTGTAAAAGTGATAAGAGCAAATGGCGTTTCTGTACTACTTATAGAGCATAACATGAGGGTTGCTATGAGCTTGTGTGATAGGATAGTTGTCCTTGATTATGGGCAGAAAATAGCTGAGGGCTCTCCTGATGATGTAAGAAATGATCCGAGGGTCATAGAGGCTTATCTTGGAAAAGGCGGTGGAGAACTTGGAGCTTCTCAAAGTCTCTGATCTTCATTTGAGCTATGGGGAGATAAAGGCTTTAAGAGGCATTTCTATAAGGGTTGAGGATGGAGAGCTCGTTGCGATCATCGGCGCTAATGGGGCTGGAAAGACGAGCATGTTGAGAGCAATAATGGGATTGGAAAAGATAGATAAAGGGGAGATATTCTTTAGCGGAGAGGATATTACCGATATGGAACCTTTTGAGAGAGCGAGAAAGGGTGTGAGGATGGTTCCTGAGGGAGCTCGGGTTTTCTCAGATCTCACAGTTGAAGAGAATTTGAGGGTAGGTGCTTTTCCGCTCAAGGATCGATTTGAGATAGATAGGAGAATGCGAGAGGTTTTTGAGCTTTTCCCAGTTCTTGCGGAGAGAAGAGAGCAACTTGCGGGAACCATGAGTGGTGGGGAAAGGCAGATGCTATCTTTGGGAAGGGCTCTTATGGCAAGACCTAGATTATTAATGATAGATGAAGCTTCTCTGGGATTGATGCCTATACTCGTTGAAAAAATATATGAGGTTATAAGGGAGCTAAGAAGGAATGGAATGACCATACTTCTCGTTGAGCAAAATGCTCGTCAGGCTCTTAAGGTAGCGGATAGGGGTTATGTTCTTGAGACGGGAAGAATAGTTTTTGAGGGATGCTCGGAAGAGTTAAGGGCTAACCCTGTGGTTAAGAAAGCATATTTAGGGGGATAGATGCCCCCTCGATTTGGGGGCTTAACATAACGGGGGTGATCTTTAATGAGAAAGCTGGCGATAGCGGTGTTGCTGGTTTTCACGATGGCGGGAGTGGCTTTTGCCGGAGGCACGATAAAGATAGGGTTTTTCGCTCCTTTAACCGGTTTTGCTGCTGCTGATGGAGCAAGCGCTCTTCATGCCGCTAAGCTTGCCGTTGATTATGTTAATGGGAAAGGCGGGGTTCTGGGGAAAAAGCTTGAGCTTGTGGTATACGACGATGGGTGCAAATCCAAAGAGGCGGTTGCAATAGCCCATAAACTTACTGAAAAAGATAATGTGGTTGCTGTGGTAAGCGGTTCTTACAGCGGACCAACGAGGGCAGCTGCCCCGGTGTATCAGGAGGCGAGGGTTCCCATGATTTCCGCTTATGCGGTTCATCCTGACATAACTAAGGCAGGAAACTATATATTTAGAAATGGTTTTCTTGGAACCGTTGAGGGAGCTGCTGTGGCTGAAGTTGTAGGCAAGCAGCTTAAGGCTAAAAGCGTTTGTATACTCACGCTTGATAATGACTACGGAAGGGCAATAGCCAACGGGTTTAAGAAAATGGCTAAGAAGCTTGGAATAAAGATACTTGCTGAGGAGCATTTCCCCATGGGGGAAAAGGATTTTACTCCTTATCTTACCAGGTTTAAGGGGTTAAAGCCAGAGGCTCTCTTTATAGGAGGATATTATTTCCATGCTCCTGCAGTCGTTCAGGCGCGTAATCTTGGATTCACCTGCCCGATAGTCGGTGAAGAAGGTTTTGACTCCCCTAAGTTCATAGAGATAGGTGGTAAAGCTGCTGAGGGAGTCATAATTACCACTAATTTCGATAGAGATGATCCCAGACCTCTCGTTAAGTGGTTTATAAAACAATATAAGGAGAGATACAAGATGGATCCGGATATGGTGGGAGCATCCTCCTTTGATAGCGTTCTCATCATAGCTGAGGCGATAAAGAAAGCGGATTCAAGCGATCCCAAGAAGATAAGGGATGCTATAGCCTCTTTGAAGAACTTTGATGGTTTAACTGGCAAAATAAGAGGTTTTACCAAGATAGGCGAGGTTATAAAGCCAGTTCAGGTTCAGATAGTCAGAGGAGGAGAGTTCCACCACTTTGGAATTGTTGATGATCCAGAAGTCATAATTCCTAAGGATTGAGATTTTGAGGGGGTGTTTGTATGGGAAGAATCGTGAGAGCTCCCCGGGGAAGGGAGCTTACGTGTAAGGGGTGGGTTCAAGAAGCAGCTATGAGAATGCTTATGAATAACTTGGATCCTGAGGTTGCTGAAAAGCCTGATGAGCTTATAGTCTATGGAGGAACCGGTAAAGCTGCGAGAAACTGGGAGTGCTTCGATGCAATCGTTGAAAGCCTAAGGAGTCTTGAGAACGATGAGACCTTGCTTGTTCAGTCCGGTAAGCCGGTTGGAATTTTTAAGACTCACCCTTGGGCGCCAAGGGTTCTTATCGCTAATGCTAATCTTGTACCAAATTGGGCTAACTGGGACTATTTCAGAGACCTTGAAGCGAGAGGGTTAATAATGTATGGTCAGATGACCGCTGGGAGCTGGATATATATAGGAACTCAAGGAATACTTCAGGGAACTTATGAAACGCTAGCAGCTGTTGCTAACAGGCACTTTAATGGAACGCTTAAGGGCAGGCTTGTTTTAACGGCGGGACTTGGTGGTATGGGAGGAGCTCAGCCTCTCGCCATAACGATGAATGAAGGTGTTGGCATAATAGTTGAAGTCGATAGAGAAAGGATAAAAAGAAGACTCGATACTGGTTATCTTGATGTGATGGTTGAAAGTTTAGATGAAGCATTGAACCTTGCTTTAAAGGCCAGGGATGAGGGGAAACCTCTTTCCGTGGGACTTTTAGGAAACGCTGCAGATATATTCCCTGAGTTTGTAAGGAGGGGCATTATACCGGATGTTGTTACGGATCAGACTTCTGCGCATGATGAGCTTAATGGATATGTTCCTGCTGGTATTCCTTATGAAGAAGCCCTGGAATTGAGGAAAACTAACCCCGAAAAGTATAAGGAGATGGCTCTTGATTCCATAGCTAAGCATGTGAGGGCAATGCTTGACCTTCAAAAAATGGGTTCAATAGTCTTCGACTACGGAAACAATATAAGAACGCAAGCCTACAAACGAGGGGTTAAAAACGCATATGATTTCCCTGGATTTGTCGTTGAGTATATAAGGCCTCTGTTTTGTGAGGGACAGGGACCTTTCAGATGGGTTGCCCTATCCGGAGATCCAGAAGACATTTACAGGACGGATGAGGCGGTTATAGAGACCTTTCCGAAGAAGAAGCACCTTGTTCGCTGGATTCGTATGGCTCAAAAGAAAGTCAAATTTCAGGGACTACCTGCAAGAATATGTTGGTTGGGGTATGGAGAGAGAGACAAGATGGGGTTAATATTCAATGAACTCGTTAAGAAGGGTGAGATAAAGGCCCCGATAGTTATAGGAAGGGATCATCTGGATACGGGCTCGGTTGCCTCTCCTTACAGAGAGACTGAGGGCATGAAAGATGGAAGCGACGCGATAGCAGATTGGCCCGTTCTTAACGCCCTTCTTAACACCGCAAGCGGAGCAAGCTGGGTTTCCTTCCATCATGGTGGTGGCGTTGGTATAGGTTATTCGCTTCATGCGGGGCAAGTTACCGTAGTTGATGGAACTGATGAGACTGCGGAGAAGATAAAGAGAGTGTTGAGGAATGATCCTGGAATAGGCGTTGCACGTCATGCTGATGCGGGATATGAAAGAGCAATAGAATGGGCTAAAAAACATGGTGTGAAGATACCGATGCTGAAATAAGCGCTGTTTCCCGTTGTAGGGTCTATTTTGAAATTCAAGGGGGTGGGACTCTATTAGGAAAGGGTCCCACCCCTTTTTAAGGAGGGATGTGTGTTGATACCCAAGAGATTGGTTGAGTGCGTTCCAAACTATAGCGAGGGAAGAAGAGAGGATGTTATTCAAAAGATATCTAATTGTTTCAGAGGTAAGAAGGGGGTCTGGCTTCTTGACGTTTCTGCAGATAAAGATCACAACAGGATGGTGATAACCGCAGTTGGAGATCCGGATGAGATGGCAAAAGCGGTTTTCGACTCAGTTAAGGTGGCTACTGAGCTTATAAACATGGAGGAGCATGAGGGTGAGCATCCTCGCATAGGTGCTACGGATGTGATTCCCTTTATTCCTCTTAAAGGCATTAGCATGGAGGAATGTGTGGCTCTTGCCAGAAACCTGGGGAAGAGAATAGCGGATGAGCTTGGTATACCGGTTTATCTCTATGAAGAGGCAGCTTTAAGACCTGAGAGAAAAAAACTTGAAGTCATAAGAAAAGGGCAGTATGAGGGATTAAAGAAGGAAATTGAAAAGCCCGAAAGGCATCCGGATTACGGTCCTCCGAGGCTTCATCCAACGGCGGGTGCTACAGTGGTGGGGGCGAGAAACTCCCTTATCGCCTTTAATGTTAACCTTGGGACAAGTGATATAAGCGTGGCTAAAAAGATAGCTCGTTTCGTTCGAGCTTCAAGCGGTGGATTAGGTTTCGTTAAAGCCATAGGGGTTGAGCTTAAGGAGAAAGGATTGGTTCAGGTTTCAATGAATCTCACGGATTACACCAAGAACGCGATTTACAGAGTATATGAGCTTATAAAGATCGAAGCGGAGAGGTGGGGCGTTCCTATCGTTGAAAGCGAGATAGTGGGTTTGCTTCCCGCGGAAGCTCTTTTTGATTCATTAGCGTACTATCTTAAGTTACATACATTTGATCCTTTGAAACAAGTTATAGAGATGAGATTGTTGGAGATGGAGGAGTGAGATCATGGTTGATCTGCTGATTTACAATATTTCTCAGCTTTTAACCGTTAAGGATTTTAAAAAAGGGCCTCGCCTTCAAAGCGAGATGCTTGAGTTAGGCATAATAGAAGATGGAGCCCTTGCAATCGATGGTGAAATTATAGTGGATGTGGGAGAAAGCAAGGAGCTTCTTAAAAGATACGGAAATGCTGTTCAAAAGATAGATGCTTCAGGTTGTATTGCTTTGCCGGGGTTTGTTGATGCGCATACTCATCTTCCATTTGTGGGGACAAGAGAGGAAGAGTTTCTGCTTCGCTTGAGGGGAGCAGAGTATATAGAGATACTCAAGGCAGGAGGAGGTATATTAAACACCGTTAAAAAGGTTAGAGAAGCAACCAAGGAGAAACTCCTTGAGGCAACGAGATTAAACGCGAGGAAACTGCTTGAGTCTGGCATAACGACCGCTGAGGCTAAGAGTGGTTATGGTTTAACGCTTGAGGACGAGATAAAGCAGCTCGAAGTCTTAAAAGAAGTTAATGATGAGGTTCCTTTAGAGATAGTTCCAACTTTTCTCGGTGCACATGCGATTCCTGAGGAGTATAGATCTGATCGGAGGTCCTATATAGAGTATGTTAAGGATGTTATGTTGCCTGAAGTCGTTGAGAGAAAACTTGCTTTATATTGTGATGTTTTCTGTGATGAAGGTGTTTTCTCAGTGGAGGAAAGTAAGGAGATACTCTCACGTGCAAAGGATTTAGGGTTGGGGTTAAGACTCCATGTTGATGAGATAGCTCCCTTAGGTGGAGCGGAGCTCGCTGCAGAGCTGCATGCAAAAAGTGCCGATCATCTTCTAAAGGTGAGCGATAGAGGAATTAGAATGATGGCTGATGAGGGGGTTTTTGCGGTTCTTCTTCCAGGAACCTCATTCTCTTTGAGAAAGCCTTTTGCTCCAGCTAGAAAAATGATAGATGCTGGGGTTCCAGTTGCTTTAGGGACGGATTTCAATCCTGGAAGTTGTTATTGTAGTTCGATGGAGATGACGATTCAGCTTGCCGTTCTTGGAATGGGAATGCTTCCTGAGGAAGCAATAGTAGCTTCCACCTTAAACTCTGCTTACTCCATTGATCGAGGAAATAAGGTAGGCAGTCTTGATCTTGGGAAACAAGCAGATATCGTTATAATGGATGTTCCCAAATATGCTTTTCTATTTTATGAGTTTGGCAGAAGCCATGTAAAAAGCGTTATAAAGAAAGGGAGGGTGGTATATGCTTCTTAAGGATCTTAAGGTTTCCGGGTTTTTGAGTGAGCTTTCTTCATCTTCGCCGGCTCCCGGGGGAGGAAGTGCAGCAGCATTAATGGGCGCTATAGGTGCATCTCTCGTTTCTATGGTTTGTAATCTTACGTTAGGAAAAAGGGGCTATGAAGGTGTCCAGGATGAAGTAAAGACGATATTGGATGAGGCTAATAGGCTAAGAGAAGAGCTTCTGAAAAAGGTGGATGAAGATACAGATGCCTTTAACACCTTTATGTTAGCTTTAAAGCTTCCTAAGGGGAGCAAAGAGCGAAAGAACGCTATGCAAGAAGCTCTTAGAAACGCCACGCTTTTGCCTCTCTCAGTCATGGAGCTTTCCATGAGAGTTCTTGAACTTGCTTGCAACCTAATCGATAAGGGAAATAAAAATGCTATAAGTGATGTGGGAGTTTCAGCCATATCAGCCTACGGTTCAATGGAGTCTGCCTATCTTAATGTTCTTATAAACTGTGCTTCCATAAGCGACTCCGATTTTGTTAGCTCAACTAAGGAAAAGGCAGTAACTTTGCTTAAAAAGGGAAAAGAGCTTTATCATGATGTGAGGGAAAAGGTGGAGAGAGGGCTCAATTAAACGAGCTCTCTCTCCACTATGACTTTTTCCTTTATCTTAATTCCTCTTTTTCGCAACTCCCACATAATTTTTGAGTAAAGCCCTTCATCCATACCAAGCTTTTCGGGAGGGATAACTCCCTCATTAGTTATTTCCCCTTCCGCTATAAGTCTTGCTACTATGGCGCAGGGAAAAGCGGTTGTCCTTGCCATAGAATGAATTTTACTTTTTTCGTCAAATCTATCGAAAAGCTCCCACTCGAGGGTTATTCTTTCTTCCTCTTTTCCCGTTCCCTCAACCTTTACCCACATTATGGTTATATCTCTATCTCCTTCTTCAGGTTTCATCTCCCATAAGGGAAAGAGCAATTTAGCCGTTAGATCTCTGTATTCGTCGCTTAACAGTTTCATTTCTCTTAGGGCTTTTATTATCATGGCGTGTCCGGGATATCTCAATGTTTTTTCTTCCATATTTTCTGCTCTGATCGTTTTAAGCAAGGACCTTAAACCATCCGTGTAGAATGCTTCAAGAAGTCCAACGTTCGGGAATTCAAAAATATTCTAATCCGCTTAAGGCTTCTTCTTCTATGAGCTTTCCATCTCGGATATACCGTGCGGGCCTTGTATATTCCTCTAAGACGTCATAAGGAGAGAAAACAGCTTTGTAGTTAAATGGGGGAACGGGGTTTTCTGGCAAGCCACCTACATATATCTTAACCTCACTTATTTTTTCCAAAAGATGTGCTCCTCTTCCAACCAAGAGATTTGATATCCCTGGTGCGACTCCCATATCGAATACTGCAGTGGTTTTCTTTTCCTTAGCGATCTCATCGAGCTTTAAGAAGTCCTCAGGCATAAAAGAAATATCACAGTATTTTTTCCCCAAGGATAGTACATTTTTAGCTACTTCATATCCTATGCTTCCTGGAAGAGCTCCACAGATGATATCAGCGTCCTTTACGAGTTCGCTTAAGAGCGAGATATCGAGAGCAGATCCCCTTATTCTTTCTATCCCTTGGTTAAGCTTAGAGAGATTTTCTTCATTTGTGTCCAGAACCTTTACCTTATATTCCTTAGATAGGTCTTCTGCGATGGTTTTTCCCACGAGACCGCATCCAAGGACCAACGCCTTTTTCAAGATGGTTCCCTCCTTTGCCCTATTGGATACTAAGATACTACCTCAACTTCTTTCTTACTGCAATATGTTATAATTGGTTGAGGAATTAAACTGAGGAGGTGTTAGGTATGCGCGATAGGATAAGAGGGCTGGCGGAAAAGTATAAGAGTGAGCTTATAGAACTGAGGCATCACTTTCATGCCCATCCTGAACCCTCTTTTGAGGAATATGAAACCACTAAGTATATAGCAGCGAAGCTTAAGGAATACGGAGTTGACGAGATTAAAGTGGGATGTGGAGGAAAGGATGTAGGTGTTATAGCTACCATAAAAGGGAAGGCAGGAAAGCCTATGATAGCTCTCAGAGCTGATATAGATGCTTTGAGAATGAAGGAGGAAAATGAGGATCTACCATATCGTTCTCGCAATGAGGGGGTTATGCATGCCTGTGGACATGATGCTCATACTGCCATTCTTCTTATAACGGCAAAGCTTTTGAATGAGCTTAAAGGAGAGTTACCGGGTAGTGTTAGGTTGATTTTTCAGCCCGCGGAGGAAATTGGTAGCGGTGCGGAGGCGATAATAAAAGCTGGTGGTCTTGAGGGAGTTGAAGCAGTAGCAGGCTTGCATGTTTGGTCTTATTTTCCATCTGGAACGCTTGGTTTTAGAAAAGGGCCATTCTTCGCGGCAGTTGATGAAATAGAGATAAAGGTCAAAGGTAAGGGAGGACATGGTGCAGCTCCTCAGTTTGCTGTTGATCCGGTGGTTATGGCTTCGAATATCGTGCTTGCCCTTCAGACGATAGTCTCAAGGGAAGTGGATCCTCTGGATTCGGCAGTGATAACCGTAGGGAAGATAGAGGGAGGAACTGCTTTTAACATAATACCAGAAGAAGCCCTTTTGGTCGGCACGGTTAGGACTTTTATTCCGGAAACGAGAGAAAAGGTTATCTCAAGGATAGAAGAGCTTTCGAAAGGTATAGCGAAAGCAATGAGAGGAGACGCTGAATTTGTGGACAATTATAGCACTCCAGCTTTGATAAATGACCCGAAGTTCACAGAGTTTGCCATAAATCTGGCAAAGGATCTTTTTGGAGAGAGTTGTATTATCTCTGAGGCGGAGAGAAATATGGGAGGGGAAGATTTTGCCCTTTATCTCGAGAAGGTTCCAGGAACCTTCTTCCTTCTGGGAACCGGTAATAAGGATAAGGGTACAGATCGTCCGCATCATAATCCCTTCTTTAACGTCGATGATGAGGTTCTTCCAATCGGGGTTGAGCTTCTTGCAAATATCGCTTATGAGTTTTTAAGGGGAGGATATGAATGAAGTTTCTGTTTGCCCCCTGGAGGATAGAATATATCCTTGCTCCAAAAGCTGAAGGTTGCTTTCTATGTGAGCTTCCAAAGCAGGATAGGGATGAGGAAAACTTGATACTTTATAGGGGGAAAACCTGTTTTGTCATAATGAACAATTATCCTTACAACCCGGGGCACCTGATGGTGGCACCATACAGGCACTTAGGAGATTTTGAAAAGCTTTCAAAGGAGGAGAGCTTGGAGCTCATGCTTATAGCTCAAAAGATGCTTTCTCTTCTTAAAGAGACCATGAGCCCAGATGGCTTTAATCTTGGCTTTAATCTTGGAAAGATAGCGGGAGCGGGAGTTGAAGATCATCTGCACCTTCACATAGTTCCACGCTGGAATGGGGATACGAACTTCATGCCGGTTCTTTCAGACACGAAAGTAATACCTCAGGCGTTGAAGGACACATATCAAGCGCTAAGAGAAAAACTTTTATCTTGTCCCTAATAGGAAGCTATGTTAGAATAGAGGGCGTGAATTTTTGAAAAAAGGAGGTTTTTAAATATGCAGCAGCAGCCGAGTTTGTTAAGCGGTTTGGTTCCATTAATACTTATTTTCGTGATATTCTACTTTCTCTTTCTATGGCCTCAGAAAAGGCAGAGGGAAAGACATAGAAGGATGATAGAGAGCTTAAGAAGAGGTGATAGGATAGTTACAGTTGGAGGCATATTTGGCGTAATAAGGGATATAAAGGACGATAGCTTTATAATCGAGGTTGATAGGCTTGATAACGATAAGCCAGTTAAGGTACGCATAACTAAAAATGCCGTTGCTGCTAAGAGAGAGGGGGCGGAAGTAACAAACGAGACTAAGGAGTAAAGAGGATTTACGCAGGATAATAGGAAGAATAGATGGAAGAGGCTATAAGGCTTATACAGAGATAAAAGGGGTATATGATTTTGGGAAGTTTACTCTTTTTATAGATCATGTGCAGGGGGATCCCTTTGCTTCACCTTCGCGGTTAAGAGTCAGAGTTTCGCAGAAGATATCGTCTTTTCCAAAGGAGCTTTTTCCCACGCGGGTTCGAAAGCTTGCTCTTGAGGACTTTTTAACGCGCATGTTTGCGAAGGCATCGAGGCGAGTAAGTGAGCGTCGGGGTTCAGGTAAAAGCGGGATGATAGCAATAGATACACCTGGGCAAGAAGTGCTTGAGAGGACATCAATGGTAGTTACGGAAAAATTTGTAGAAGCAAGATTTGTAGTCGGGCTTCCAGCGGCAGGGAGAAGAATTCTTGGAAGGGAAGCCATTGAGATGTTTTTCGATGAAATTCCATATATTGTTGAGGCTTCCCTTCTTTATTCATCATGTGATCCTCGGGAAATCAAGCTTCACGTTGATGTTGTTGAAGATCAGGAGTTTCTGAGGGAAGAGCTTTTAAATAGGAATCTCATAGCTTTTGTCGCAAATGGATCTATCCTCCCCCGTGAAAGTGGAATCAGCGATAAGCCAATGTCTAAGGAAAAAGCCGTTCCTTTTACTTCTCCTCCTTCGCTTGAGATCGAGCTTGAGCTTCCCAACAGAGGCAGGATTAGGGGGATGGGGCTAAGGTCAGGCATCACTCTTATAGTGGGTGGAGGATATCATGGTAAAACCACGTTCTTAAAGGCGCTTGAACGATGTGTTTATCCTCATATTCCTGGAGATGGAAGAGAGTATGTGGTGTCGCTGAGGGAAACCGTTAAGATCAGGGCTGAGGATGGAAGGAGAGTCGAGGAGGTGGATATTTCCCCCTTTATTTCTTACTTACCCATGGGTAAGGATACGAGGAGCTTTTCGACTGATGACGCGAGTGGGAGTACATCGCAGGCTGCTAATATAATGGAAGCCCTTGAAGTTGGAGCGAAGGTACTGCTGATCGATGAGGATACTTCAGCCACTAACTTTATGATAAGGGATGCGAGAATGCAGGAGCTTGTAGCCAAGGAGAAGGAGCCTATAACTCCGTTTATAGATAAGGTAAGAAGCCTTTATAAGGATTATGGAGTTTCAAGCGTTATAGTTTTGGGAGGAAGCGGGGATTATTTCGATGTTGCAGATTGCGTGATAATGATGGATGAGTATAGGCCGATTGACGTTACACACAAAGCTAAGGAGATAGCACGGAGATTTAGGACTAATAGAAAAAGCGAAGGGGGGGAAAGCTTCGGTAATATCATTGAGAGGATACCAATTCCCTCCAGTATAAATCCTAAGAAAGGGAGTAAGGTAAAAGTTAGGGCGAAGGGGTTAAGGTATATCCAGTTTGGAAGAGAATCTATAGATCTCTCTTTCCTTGACCAGCTTGTCGATGAGAGTCAGACAAGGGCTATAGGAGATTTTCTTTATTACGGACTTGCTAAGGGATATATAAACGGGGAGAAAACCATAAAGGAGATTATAAACTTGATAGTGAAAGACATAAAGAAGAATGGACTTGATGTTCTTTCCCCCTTTAGAGGAGAGCATCCCGGTGAATATGCTATGCCGAGGGAATTCGAGATAGCAGGGGCACTAAATAGGTTAAGGACCTTAAGAGTTAGGCAAAGAAGGTGATATCTTGTCGGAGGTTATAGATCTCGAGCAGGTTCAAAAAAATCCAAAGGTGAGAGCTTACATTCAAGCGGCGGATGATTTCCTCGCGGCACTTGGGTATACAGAGCATAGCTTTAGGCACGCAGGTTTTGTTGCCAAAGTTACGAGGAATATACTCCTTAAGCTTGGCTATCCTAAGAGAATGGCGGAACTCGCCGCTATAGCTGGTTATCTTCACGATATAGGTAATATATGCGGGAGGGATAGGCATGGTCCAGCGGGGGCTTTGATAGCGTTTAAGCTTCTTGAGGATATGGGAATGGCCCCGAGCGAAATAGGAAAGATAATGATAGCTATAAGCAATCATGAGGAAGAAAAGGGGATACCGATGGATCCTATAACTGCAGCGCTCATACTTGCTGATAAATCTGATGTTCATTGTAGCAGGGTTAGGAATCCGGATATAATAAGCTTTGATATTCACGATAGGGTGAACTATGCTGTTCGGAGATCCTTTCTGAATATTGACAAGGAGAACAAGATTATCACGCTTGAGATCGAAATAGATACGAGAATATCGCAGGTTATGGAGTATTTTGAGATCTTTCTCTCTCGAATGCTGATTTCGCGTAAGTCGGCTCATATCTTAGGCTGTGATTTTGGGCTTAAGATAAATGGTGTTAAGTTTCTCTAAAAGGGGGTGTCAGCTTTGAAGCGAAGGGACCTTATTCGGTTGGCTATCATAGCCGGCATTATCGTCGCCGCTATAGCTTATCTTTTCCCAATAGAGGGGAAGATAAGACTGGGGCTCGATCTTAAGGGTGGGTCCCATATAATTCTTCAATGCGTTCCGACCCCGAACGCGCCTGTGACGGAGGACTCCGTTAACAGGGTCCTGGAGATACTTAGAAACAGAATAGACCAGTTTGGTGTTACTGAGCCCGTGATTCAAAGGGCAGGAACCAATAGAATTCTGGTTCAGCTTCCGGGGGTTAAGGATCCCCAAGCAGCTATGGAACTTCTGGGGAAAACTGCGCTTCTTGAGTTTAGGGAGGTTGTTAATGTAGGTCCAGAAAAGCCTTTGAAACCCCAGAGAAAGAACTACTCCTCAGAGAATGAGTATGAAGAAGCGCTTAAGAATTATAAAGAGGCGATGAAGGAGTATGAAGATACTATCAAAAAGTTTAAGGAGAGAACTAAAAAGGAAAGGGAGCTATCTGTTAACTTCAATAGAGAAACCGGCAGAGTATATCTACTTGGTAAAACATGGTTAACTGGTAAATATCTTAAGAATGCTCGTACGACTTTTGATAGGTTTGGCACACCTGCCGTTAGTCTTGAGTTTAATAGCGAGGGAGCTAAGCTTTTTGAGGAGGCTACGAGAAAGAATGTTGGGCGTCAGCTCGCAATCGTTCTCGATGGTAATGTAATTTCTGCACCTGTGGTTCAAGAGGTAATTTCAGGTGGTAAAGCTCAGATAACGGGTGATTTTACGCTCAGGGAGGCGCAAAAGCTCGCTATACTTTTGAGAGCAGGTGCGCTACCTGTTAAAGTTGAAGTTATAGAGAACAGAACTATAGGACCAACATTAGGACAGGACTCTATCAGGAAAGGAATAAAAGCAGGTTTATTCGGTGGGGCGTTGGTGTTCATCTTCATGCTCATCTATTATGGTTTGATGGGACTCGTTGCAGATCTCGCTCTTGCAGTGAACATTCTTCTTATCTTTGCTGCTTTAGCTGGGCTTGAAGCGACGCTCACTCTCCCGGGCATAGCGGGGATAGTTCTTAACATAGGGATGGCTGTTGATGGCAACATACTTATCTTTGAAAGGATAAAGGAAGAGTTAAGAGAAGGAAAGACAATGCGAGCTTCCATAGATGCTGGTTTTAGGAAAGCCTTTAGAACTATATTCGATGCGAATGTTACAACCCTGATAGCGGCTGCAGTGCTTTTCTACTTTGGCAGTGGGCCGATAAAGGGATTTGCGGTTACCCTAAGCCTTGGTGTAATAATAAGTATGTTCACTGCTATAGTCGTTACGAGGAGCATCTTAGATGTTCTCGTTTCGATGAAGGTTAAGGCGCTTAGAGTGCTTATGGTTCCAAAGGTAAAGGAGGGATAGAGCTATGATGTTTTTAAGGAATGTGCCTAAAATAAACTTTATGGATAGAAGGAAAATAGCCTTTATGATTTCCGGTGCATTGGTTTTGCTGAGTTTAGTATTGCTTTCGGTAAGGGGATTGAACTTAGGTATAGATTTTAAGGGAGGAACGGTTTTTCAGTTCACTCTTGCCCAAAATGCCCATGTTTCAGATGTGAGAGCGGTTTTGTCTCAGTTCGGTCTTGGAAACAGCGTGATTCAGAAGGCAAGCGATGGTAGTTTCGTTGTTAAGGCGAAGTCTCTTGGAAGAGAAACCCAGCTTAAGATCTTCAATGCTTTGAAAAAGAGATTTGGGGAAATAAATATTCTGAGAATAGAGAGCGTTGGTCCGGTAATAGGTAAGGAGCTTCGTAGGCAGGCTTTTATTGCTCTCGTGCTTGCTCTTGGAGGAATTCTTCTATATATCACGATGAGATTCAAGTTTGACTTTGCGGTTGTTTCTGTGCTGGCTCTTATTCACGATAGCACCATTGTTCTTGGCGCTTATTCGCTTCTTTGGAAGGAAATAAATCTCCCATTTATAGCTGCGATTTTGACGATAGTAGGTTATTCTCTTAACGATACGATAGTGGTTTTAGACAGAGTCAGAGAGAACTTGAGAGCTGCTTCAAGAAGGTTCGATTATAAAACATTGATTAACATGAGTATAAATCAGACTCTCTCGAGGACTATAAATACATCTTTGACTACTCTTTTGCCAGTGCTAACGCTTTACCTTTTTGGAGGAGAGGTTCTTTCAAACTTTGCTTTAGCTCTCTTATTAGGTATAATAGTAGGGACATATTCTTCCATATATGTTGCGGGGGCTCTTCTCGTGGAGTGGAATCTTAGAAGGAAGACAAAGGGGAGATCGCCCGCTTTGAGAACCACGCGGGCTTGAAAATAAGGAGGTGAAGCAAGGTGTTTGAGGTGGTAAGGAAGCTTCTTTTAAGCGGTTTGGGTATACTGGCTTTCACGAGGGAGCAGTTGGAGTCCCTGATAAGGGATTTGGTATCGAAAGGGGAGCTAAGAGAGGAGGAAGGTAAAAAGCTGATCGAAGAGTTTGTGAGAAGAATGGAGCTGAGGAAAGAGGAAATGTATGAGAAAATAAGGCAGGAAATAATAAAGTTCCTGGATATCATAGATATAGCTCGAAGAAGCGAGCTTGAGGAGACGAGAAAAAAAGTCAAGGCTCTTGAGACTCGTCTTGAGCTTCTTGAGGAAATGGTAAGGGATCTCAAAAGGGGTGAGTCGTAATGGGAATCGGGATGTTAACCAAGGTCAAAGGATACGTTTCTGGTAAAATACTTGAGGGAATAGCTAACCTTGTGGCATCGGATACATCTGATGCCAAGATTAAGAAAGTTTTTCAGCTCCTGTCCTCCCTTTCTCTCACAAAGTTTCATCGTGAGTCCTTCAAGGAGATAGCCAGAATGGCGGATGAAGGGCATCCTTTCTTCGTTTTATGGAAGCGCGTTTTTAAGGAGCTGTCTCCAAAAGCGAGGGAGAAGCTAATATGGAACTTGCTTGTTAACGCGATGATCTTCGGTAGAGTTATAAGAGATAAGAAGGAAGAAGAGCTTGGTATACATCTTCCCTTCTTTATGGTCATAAGCCCCACAATGAAGTGTAATCTGAGATGCAAAGGATGCTATGCTGCAGATTACGATACTTCAAATGATCTCACATTTGAGGAGATAGATAGGATTATAACTGAGGCAAAAGAGCTTGGTATGTATTTCTTTACATTCTCAGGCGGGGAAATTTTCTTGAGAAAAGACATGTTCGATCTTTGGGAAAAGCACAACGATGCTTACTTCAATCTATATACCAATGGAACGCTCATTACTAAGGAAGTGGCGGAGAGATTAGCTGAGCTTGGAAACGTTGCTCCTATGATAAGCGTTGAGGGATCTAAGGAGGTAACGGATAGAAGAAGGGGGCCTGGTATATATGATAAGGTTATGCAAGCGATGAATAATCTAAGGGAGGCGGGAGTTCTCTTTGGCTTTTCTGCAACACTAACCCGTGATAGTGCCGATTCTCTCACACGCGATGAATTTATAGATACGATGATAGAGAAGGGCTGTAAGGTAGGATGGTTCTTCCAATACATACCTACAGGGGAAAACCCTGATCTTTCCTACATGGCTACTCCGGAGCAGAGGGCTCGTCTACATGAAAAGGTGGAATACTGGCGTTCTACCCGCCCCATATTCTTGGGCGACTTCTGGAACGATGGGAGGTATGTAGATGGTTGTATGGCTGCTGGTGAGAGATACCTTCATATAATTTCAAACGGTGATGTTGAACCTTGTGTTTTCGCACACTTCGCTGTAGATAATATAAGAGAAAAAAGTTTAGTTGAAGTTTTAAAATCCCCCTTCTTCCAAGCTATAAGGGAAGCCCAGCCATATTGTGATGATAATCTCCTTGCTCCGTGTATGATAATCGATAAACCTCATGTTTTAAGAGAACTCGTTAGGAAGTATGGTGCTCATCCTACTCATCCTGGTGCGGATAAGCTCCTTGATGAGCTCGCTCCCGGCGTTGATGAATACGCTAAGAGAATAAACGAGATATATAAGAGGCGGTGGGAGGAGTATGAAAGGTGGCTTTATGTGAGGAGCATTCTCTTCAAAGAGGACAAGGAATATTATAGAAAGAGAATGGAGAAACGTTGGAGGGAGATGGGGCTCGATCCTGAGGAAATATATAAGAAAGCGAAGGAGTGGAAGGGCAAGGTTGAAGATTGGAGGGGAAAGACTGCGACGGGAGCAGGGAGTGATTGAAAGTGGCTAAGGTGCTGGTTGCTTATTATTCTCGTAGCGGTAATACCAAGGCGATGGCTGAAGCGGTCGCTGAGGGAGTTAGGGAAGAAGGGTTAAAGTGTACCTTAAAGAAGGTTGAAGATACTACTCCTGATGATATGAAAGAACATGAGGGAATTATATTTGGCACACCTACATACTTTGGAGATGCTTCTGCTCAGGTTAGGAAGTTAATTGATGAAAGTGTAAGGTATTATGGAAAGTTTGAGGGCAAGGTGGGGGCAGCTTTTGCATCGTGTGGCACACATGGAGGTGGAGCGGAAACGGCGATCATGAGCATACTTCAGGCTTTTCTGATTCATGGGATGGTCATTCAAGGGATATCCGTTGGGGGAGCGCATTATGGTCCAATCTCGGTTGGTAAGCCTAAGGAAGCCGATCTAAAGGAGTGCAGGAATCTTGGGAGGAGGGTTGCAAAGCTGGTTAAAAAGTTGTTTTAAATAAACAGGGTGGGGGGGATGAATGGAATGACGAAGGTTAAGTGGAACGTCAAACCGGAGGAGGTTCTTAGCGTTCTTGGTAATTATATGCTTGTCGATGGTTTCCCTATAGTGCTTGATCTCGAGAAAAGCCATGGAAGTTGGTTGGTTGATGCTCGAGATGGGAGAAAGTTCCTCGATTTCTACTCTTTCTTTGCTTCTTCTCCATTAGGATGCAATCATCCTAAGCTCGCTAATGATGAATTCAAAGAGAAGATTTTTAGGGCTGCTATTAATAAGGTAGCAAACTCTGATATTTATACGCTTGAAATGGCTGAATTTGTTAAGACCTTTATGAGAGTTGCTGCTCCTCCTACACATAAACATCTCTTTCTTATAGACGGAGGGGCTCTGGCGGTTGAGAATGCCCTTAAAGTTGCGTTCGATTGGAAGGTCAGGAAGAACTTTAAGAAAGGATATAAGGAAGAGAAAGGGCACAAGGTAATTCATTTTAGGGAGGCCTTTCACGGCAGAAGCGGATATACCCTGAGCATGACTAATACCGCTGATCCGAGGAAATATATGTATTTCCCGAAATTTGATTGGCCGAGGGTTCTTAATCCTAAGATAGTATGGCCTCTTGAGGACCATCTTGAAGAAGTTGAAAAGGCTGAGGAAGAAAGTATCAGGCAAATAAAGCAGGCGATACACGATAATCCGGACGATATTGCTGCTATTATAATAGAAACTATTCAGGGAGAGGGAGGAGATAACCATTTCCGTGGTGAGTTCTTTAGAAAGCTAAGAGAAATAGCTGATGAGGAGGATATCATGCTTATATTTGACGAAGTTCAATGTGGCATGGGTATAACTGGAAAGATGTGGGCGTTTCAGCATTTTGATGTTTCTCCGGACATCATCGTCTTTGGTAAGAAAGCTCAAGTGTGTGGGATACTCGTCAATGACAGAGTGGATGAGGTTGAGAATAACTGTTTTGTTGAATCGAGCAGGATAAATTCTACTTGGGGTGGTAATATATGCGATATGGTGAGATCGACAAGAATACTTGAAATCTATGAGGAAGATAAGGTTCTTGATCATGTTAATAAAGTTGCTCCCGTTCTTCAAGATGGATTGCTTGAGCTTAAAGAAGAATTCTCTGATCTGATTTCGAATGTAAGATATAGGGGACTAATGGCTGCCTTTGATTTTCCAAATTCTGAAGTAAGAGATGAATTTAGAAAAAGGGCTTTTGAGAGGAGCCTTCTTATCTTAGCGTGTGGCGTAAAGGGCATTAGGTTTAGGCCTATTTTGACGGTTACGGAAGAGGAGATGAAGGAAGGATTAGGGATAGTAAAAGAGGTTTTAAAAGAACTGAGGACTTAAAGAATGAGGGGGAGCCCTTTCGAAAGGGCTCCCCCTCATTCTTTTCTCACCATTCGAAGCTCTGGATTACTATGAACCCTGCTTCTTGAGCTTTTTCCTTAAGCTTCGTTTTTGCAAAGTGAGTGACTATAATACCAATTACTTCTTTGCCATAAACACGTTTTATTTTTTCAGCTTTTCTTTCTAAGGATTTTATTTCTCTAGCGTGTGTAAACTTGGCAACTGATTCTCCGACGAGCAATATCTCTTGCCCATTTCTCTTTGCTTTTGCGAAAAGATTAATTTCTTCGCCATCTAGGTCAAATCGTATTATTCTGTCGAGGACTTCTATTCCATACCTCTCCTTCAGAAATGCGGGCAATCTTCTGTAAGCCTCATTCTCAAGAGCGTAGGAAAAAGATCTTGCAAGACCGCTAACTTCTTCTCTCAGGTTTCTTAAGCCCCGCGTTAGCTTTTCTATTTCTTTTTCGGTTCTTTCCTGTGCTTCTGCGAGTTCATTTAGTCTTTTTTCGGTTTGTTTTTGTGCTTCTGCGAGTTCGCTTAATCTTTTTTCGGTTTGTTTTTGTGCTTCTGCGAGTTCGCTTAATCTTTTTTCGGTTTGCTTTTGCGCATTTATTAATTCCTCAATGGCTTTCTCAACCCTTGATAATCTTTCCTCTACTTTAGCTAATCTTTTCTCAGATTCTCTATGAGCTTTAATCAGCTCTTCCAATACTTTTTCGATTTTCGATAATCTTTCCTCTGTTTTAATTTGCGCTTTTATTAGCTCTTCTACGGCTTTTTCAAGTCTGGATAATCTTTCTTCAGATTTAGATTGAGCCTCTGTTAGTTTCCTCACAATCTCCTTAATTTCGCCAAAGTCCTCGAGATTTTCCACGAGGGTAAGTATTACTTCTCTTATATCTTCAGGGAGTCTATTAATTTTCCTTATTAAATCAGCCCGTAAGGGTAACATTTAAGACACCTCACTTTCTAAGGAGGGGCTAAATGGAAGTATATCATGTATATTCTTTGCTCCTACCTTGAGCATCAATAATCTTTCGAGGCCTAAGGCTATTCCAGCACAAGGGGGAAGGCCCTTCCTTTTGAGAAGACTTATATATTCCCAATCGATTTCGCTTTCGCATCCTCGTTGGAGCCATCTTTTAAGCTGTTCTTCTGGATCATCGAGCTCCATATATCCATTTGCAAGTTCTATACCTTCTACATATGCTTCATATCTTGTGCTCCAGAAACCATTACATTTCGATGCTGCGGATAAGGGATAAGGATAATCGGTTAACCAGAAGGCTTCGTTTTTGGGAAGGTAAGGCTCTATCTCCGTAATAAATGCGCACTCGAAAAGTTCTTCCCATGAATACTCATTTTTGACCCTTATGCCTGCTTTCTTAAGGCTTTTTAGAAATCGATTCTTGTCCTTGTTTTTCTCAAGATCTATTTCCAATCTTTGCAGGAAAAGATCCTTTAAGCTAAGTTTTTTCCATGAAGGCTTGAATTTCCCTAAAGTTTCATATACGAGATCCTCAACATCTTTCATTATAAGGTCGATTCCCTCTCCTACTCTATACCATTCGAGTATCAGAAATTCCTTATTATGCAACCTATCTATTGGATCATCTCTAAAGGCATGAGCTATCTGGAATATCTTTTTTGCTCCAAACATTATTAGCTTTTTCATGAAAAACTCCGGTGAAGTTTGAAGGAAATATCCATCTTGTGTTTTTATAGGGCATATGTTGAGATCTAAGCTCCACCAGCGCGCGATGCACGGCGTGTTAACTTCTATAAAACCCCGTTTAAGGAAGAAGGTTCTAATACTGGAAAGGAACTCACTCCATATCTTGGCTTTATCCCAAGGTGTCATTTATTTATCCTCTCTATATACTCTCCGCTTTCCGTATCTATTCTAACCAAATCTCCCTCCTGTATGAAAAGAGGGACCATTATCTTTAGCCCAGTTTCAAGTTCTGCTTCTTTCATGGCACCGGATACGGTATCTCCCTTAACCCCAGGTTCGGTTCTCGCTATTACAAGATCAACATGCTTGGGAGGATTAACTCCTATTGGTTTTCCTTGATAGAAGATAATATAAACGCTCATGCCTTCCTTTATGAAATTCTTCGCCCTACCCACGATGTTTTCGGGGATCTCTATTTGGTCATATGTTTCGGGATCCATGAATACGAAAGAATCCTTTTGTGCGTATAGGAATTCCATTTCCTTTTCAAGGCAATCAGCCAGGGTTAAGGAATCGCTGGACTTAAAGCTCATTCTTTCCACATTTCCGGTAAAGAGATTAAGCATTTTCACTCTTACGAATGCTTGTCCTTTTCCTGGCTTAACATGCTCATATTCGATAACTTCATATGGAGTGCCATCTATTTCTATCTTAGCTCCTCTGTAAATTTGGTTTATGCCTATCCTTTGCGCCACGGTGATCCCTCCCTGATCTTGAATGTCTATCCGTTATTATAACACATATGTTATAATTTATTGTGTATTTTTAATTTAAAAAGCGGAGGTGCCTTTAAGGTTGAGATTCTGGGATAGGAAGGATGAGATCAAGTATCTTAAGGCTTATCTCAGGGGATTTCCAAATTCCATTCTCTTTATCTATGGGCCAAAGTCATCGGGAAAAAGCACGCTTATGAAAAGGGTTATAAAGAAGCTTAGTCCTAATCAGGAAAAACTCCTTCAGAAGTACAATATTCTTTACTATGATTTTAGAAGCAAGCTTATAAGGGGAGCTCGGACTATTATAGATCTCTTCTTCAAAGTGGTGGAGGAAAAGGAAGCTTCTGCTATAAAGGCGGGTATCGAGATCGATGAAAATACTAAGGTAGCTATCAAGGAGGGGAAAATAGAGCCGTTTGAGCTTATAGAGAATCGGTTAAGAGAAAGTGGTAGGAAAAACGTTATAGTACTCGATGAGCTTCAGAAGCTTAAGGGGATATACCTTGAGGATTCTTCGGAGAATGGGCGCCTCTTAGATGAGCTTTTTAACTTCTTTGTTAGGATAACTAAGGTGGAGCATCTTGCTCACGTGATAGTCATGACATCTGATACCTTTTTCGTTGAGAAGCTTTATTCCAACTCTTCTTTGGCTAATTGTGCTGAGTACTACCTCGTTGATTTCTTCTCAGATGATATAGCCAAAGGCGTTTTGGTATCTGAAAGGCTAAATGAGGTTGAGGCTTCCTATGTAGTCTCTTGGTGTGGAGGGGTTCCTTGGTTCTTAGAAAGAGTCTTATCGAAGAAAAAGGTTTTGGGCATAAGAGAGGCGGTCAAAAGCCTTTATAGGATGGTAAAGGGAGAGGTTTTAGAAAAGCTTGGTAGGCTCTGGAGGGGTAGAGAGACATTAGCCAAAAGAGATGGAGAGGTTCTCGTAAAGGTAGTTATGGGTAGCGGAGTTGATATGCTACTTAAGGACAGGGAAAGTGTTGAGAGACTCGCCTCTGCTGAAATACTGTTTTACGATCCTCTTAGCGGGACCGCTCGTCCCCAGACCCGTCTCCATGAAAGGGCGATAAAAGAAATTTTAGGGTTGTAGCAAGGCTTTAGCTTACACTGCTTAAGAATCTGAGCTTGATATCCGATTACCAAATTGGAAGGGTGAGGGGAAAAGATGTTGATTTATGATGCACTTTATGTGAAAGAAAAGGACTTGATTTTAGTCTCTTCATATCTTGAAGGAAAGGTTTATGAGCTTAATAATAGTGGGGCTGTGGCTTTCAAGTATAACAGCTTTAAAAATCCTCTTTCCCTATGTGCTTATAAGGGGGTTCCTCATCTTCTTGATGTAGGAACCCTTAATCTTTATAAATATTCTTTTGATGAAAATAAGTGGCTTAAAGAGAGCTTTCCGTTTGAGGTTTCGCACCCTTACTGGATAGCCTCCTACGGAGGGAAGCTTATAGCTGTAGATAAGGAAAAGAAAAGAATCTTGAATTTCGAGAAAGAGAGGCATCCTGTTGGCCGTCTTGAATCTCTCCCTCATCTTTATGATGTTCCATGTTCTGTGAAAACTTCTAAAGATAGGGTTTTTCTTCTTGCTGATGGAGAGAGGCTTCTTGTAGAGCTTATGCCTGATGGAGAGCCCATTTTACTATGGCTCCTTCCTTCTTCCCCTGTATCCTGGGCGATTCATGATGGGAAACCTTATCTTCTTTTTGAAGGCGCTCTTATTACTCCATCGGGGAAAAAGCTTAAAAGGCTTTCTTTGTCCCCTCGATATAGAGCAGTTTTATCGGGAGAATCCCTTCTTCTCTGGGATGGAAAATCATTAACCGAGCCTCAAGGAGAGTGGGAAGAGCTGCCGGAAAATCCTATTCCTTCATATAAGCTTATTATCCTTAGGAAAAATCTCGATGATAGAGTGGATGATTTTAAGAATCTCGTTAATGAGCTTGAAAATGAGGAGCATGAAACTGGTGCTTCCTTGCAAAGGGTTGTTGAGGATTTTTATAAGAAACCGACTTTCCAGAACGCTTTAAAGCTTCACTCTCAAAGGCTTCCCTTAGATCTAAAGCTTAGGAGGATTTATCCTAATGTGGTTTCCTTCATGGATTCTCTCAAGATCAGCTGGAACGATGCCCTGCTCCCTTATCTTTTAAAACTGTTTAAAATCTTCTTGGCTGTAGATAGGGGATGGTATTTTCCATGGGAAATCTACTGGAGAATTCCTTTAAGCGAACGGGCAGAGTTTAAAGAAAGGCTTTATGAAGCTTTGCCAGTTCCCTCTCTTGATATAAAAGATATTTTTAAGGTAATCGACATTTCTTTAGCTGAGCTGAGGAAATATATGGATATGGCTCTGAATAAGGAGCAACGACAGGATGCCATAAGGAATTTTGATTTCTGGCACTGGATCAATAGGCTTTATCAGCTTTCCTTAGTAATAAATGGAAAAGGTGAGGATATCGCTGAATGGTGGAAGAAGTTTGTCAGCTGGAGAGAGAAGATTGATTATACGAGATATCTTGATCTTCCATTAAGGGGGCTTTTAGGCAACGCTTTCTGGAATCTATGGGCGTGGGAACAGTTTTACTATTGTCTTGTAGAAAGAAAGAAGAAAGGCATGTGGAATTATCTTTCCGATCGCGGAGAGAAAATCAAAAGCATAGGAGATTTCTTCTTTATCTCATATGCGAGGTATCATGATGGTTATATCTACCTTTCTGACTGGGGAGAGGGGGTTTCCTATAAGCTTTCAGCTGATGACTATAGTCCCATCTGGCAGAGGGAAGTGTACTCCCCGTTTTATATAGCTTTTAGCGGGGATAAACTTTATCTGGCGCAAGCTGGGGATAATAAAATCACGGTTCTTAATTCTGAAACTGGTGATTTGATGGATGAGATAGTTCTTAAAGATGGGGGGAAATTTGGACAGGTTTGGGAAAACGGAAAGGGAGAAATAGTGGGCTTTTATAGATCCAAGGATGGCATGGTATTTAAAAACTTCTCAGCGGGGCAAAAGATTTTTTCTACAGATGTAGGCATAAGATACCTTAGGGAAAGCGATGCTTATCTGCTTTATCTACCTGCTTCTGTAAGATCTTATGTTTCTTATCCCCTTAGGGTTTTCTTCCATCCTCAGCTTATAACTCCGCGCGATTATATTTATGCTGATGGGAAGTATATAGTAAGTTTAATTTGGAAAGGAGAAGTGAAAAACTTTTCCTTGGCAGAGAAGGAAAGTATCAAAGAGATTCATCTTTTAAGAGGAGGATATATATATCCTCCTTATCCTCTCAGTGTAAGACATCATCGCTTTTTGTGTCTTCACCCGTGGCATGCGTGGGAAGGATCGCTTATAATTCCAGCTCAATAGGAGAGGAGGTATTTTAAAATATGTCTTTTTACTCTCTTGAAGGCGAAAAGATAGTCTTTCTGCATCTTCCTAAGGTTGGAGGCACTACTTTAAAGGCATTTTTTTCAAAGTTTTATTCATTGGAAGATATAATCCATTTTAATTGTTTTATACCTAAGATTTATGACTTCACGAAGACTTTGCTAAAAGATTTTAAGTACAAGAAGCTCATTATGGGACATTTTCCTCTTTTAGTTGATCCAAGTAGCTTGAAAGACGCAAAGTTTATTACTTTTTTGAGAGAGCCTGTAAAGAGAAGCCTATCTTGGTATTGTTTTTCTCTTGTTTCTCAAGGAGTAGATGTGGCTCCTCCCAAAGATGTTAGGGAAAATCCAGAACTATGGCCGGACAATATTCAAACAAGGCTGCTTTGTGGTAAGTTGGAGGGGACACTATCTGAAGCTGATTTAGAAAGGGCAAAACGTAATTTAAGTCAATTCTTTTTCGTTGGTTTAACGGAGAGATTTGACGAGTCCCTCCTCATTTTACAAAAGCTTTTGAATCTCAGGGAAGTTTATTATGGCGTCAAGCGTAATGTTACGAAGGTTACAATCCCGGTGGGTGATTTGCCTAAAGAAGTTTTAAAGCAAATAGAGGAAATCAATGGCTATGATACAGAAATTTACAACTTGGCACGCAAGCTGTTTAACGAAAGATTTAAAGAATATAAGGATGAAATATTGGCAGAACTGAGTGAATTCAGAGAAAATAATCAGGGTATGCTTGGGTGGCTGGCATCAAGTTATTTGGATCTTTTAAATCGTGTGAGATGCGCAAGAGTTTCTTTCTTGTTTAGTCTTGCAAAGCGTTTTGCTGAAGATGGGAAAGGAGAAGAAGCACTTGCTTTCTTGAGAAAAGGGATTTATCTTAGTTGGGGTATACATGTGAATGGCCCTCTTTTCCTTTATAATGAAGCTTCTGTTTGGGAATCACTGGGGGAGTTGGAGAAGGCGAAGGGTATTTTTAGAATCGTTGCCGACCATCCTTGGAGAATAGATGCTTTGAAGGGGGGAGCTTGTTATCATCTTGGATGTATAGCTCTGCGGGAGGGAGACAAAGCTTTAGCGAAGGAATACCTGCAGAGATGTTTGTCTTTCGAACCTAATCATGAGGGAGCTAAAAGGCTTCTTATCGAGCTTGGGGGTTGAGGGAATGAGCGAGCTTGGCTTGTTGGTAGATTCTCTTGAACTTCTTGAGAAGTTTATAACTGATGTTATGGAGGCAGAGAAGATCGTTATATTCGGTGCTTCAGGTGGCGGAAAAAGGGCATGGAGATTCTCAAGGAATTAAACAAAGAGCCAATATATTTCGTCGACAACGATTCTTCCAAGTGGGGAAAGACAGTAGAAGGCATAAAGGTTTTACCGCCTTCTGAGCTAAAGCGAATCGATTTCGACATCATCGTTGTAGCTTCGTCTGTGGGTGAGGCTGATATAGTTTCTCAGCTTGAGAAAATGGGGTACGAGGAAAAAACCTACACGCTTGCTTTTGCAAGATTGCTTCTTTGGGCTAAGAGATTTTTTGGAAAACTGAGAAAGTATTTCCTCGAACGATAAGGAGGTATTAGAATGGAGTTGAAGAAGGGCATTTCTGCGATAGTTCATACCTTTAACGAGGAGCATAATATTCGAAATTGCTTGGAGAGCGTTAAGTGGGCTGATGAAATAGTAATAATAGACATGTATAGTGAAGATAAAACCGTTGAGATAGCAAGGGAATATACTGACAAAATATATTTCTTTGAGAGAAAGGGGTATGCGGATCCCGCGCGTCAATTTGGGATTGACCAGGCTTCTTGTAAGTGGATACTGATAGTTGATGCGGATGAAATGATACCTAAAAGGCTTAGCCAGAGACTCAAAGAAATAGCTGAAAAAGATGAGGCTGACGTAGTTTATATTCCTCGAAGAAATTTTCTCTTTGGTAAACCCCTGAAGGGGGGGGTGGTGGGGGACTCTTCAAGTAATGATACCGAGGTTTTTTAAAAAGGGTTTTTTGAAGTTTGGTGAAAAGGTTCATGATCCCATAGATGAGATATCTTCGGAGGCTAAGATACTGTATTTATGGGATGAGAGTCTGGCTGTTATTCATTTTACTTACATTGATATAAATCATTTCTTGAGAAAAGGGATTAACGGTTATACAACGATAGAGGCTTTAAATATGTTTGAGGGAAAGAAGGAGAAATTGGAACCAGGTTCCTTGTTGCTAAAAGCAATTGAAGAAATATTAATTAGACTATTCCTTCAAAAAGGATATAAAGATGGTTTTATTGGATGGGGATTCATGTGAGGGAGAAAGACGTTTATAAAATTAGAGATGTATTGCTTGAGGCATCATTTAATCTTTAAAATCAGGCAAAGCTCAAGGTATTAAGCAGAGGTGCCCTATAGGAATGAAGGTACTTTTCTGTATTAGAAAAGACTGGCGTACTGCTCCTGGTGGGGATGTAATTCAGATGTTGGGCACTAAAGAAGCTATGGAAAAACAGTTTGATATAAAAATCTATGTGGAAGGTAATCCCTTTATGGTGGCTAATTATAATAATGTAAGTATAGTACATGTTTTCAATATTCAGAATATAGACGTAACTCTTAGCTTTATAGAATCGGCAAAAGCTATTGGGAAAAAAGTAATACTTTCTCCTATTTTTTGGAATTTGTCTCACGCATGTTTTGTAAATACCTTAGCTTTGATAGGAATCTTTGATCTTTCTCCTAAGTTCTACTTTTGTGAAAGGTTACATAGGAATTTTGCACAAGTGTTTAGTGAAATCGGAACGAGGTTTTATTATTTTTCAGCTGCTTATAAATATAAAGTAAGAAAAGCTCTTAACTTAGTGGATATGCTTTTGCCAAATTCTATTGAGGAAAAGAGAATTATAGAGCACACATTTGATATGAAGGTTAAAAAATGCAGGATTGTTTTAAACGCGGTAGATAAAAGAGTTTTCAACCATAAATCTCATAGGCAAAGCTGTGAGAATTCTAAGAAAGAAGTTATATGCGTTGCAAGGATAGAACCGGTGAAGAATCAAATATCAATAATTAGAGCCCTTGAAGATCTTAAAGATATAAAGGTGATCTTGGTAGGAAGACCGAAAGAGGAAGACAGATATTATTATGAATCACTTCTTTGGATTGCACGGGAACGAGGGAATGTTGAAATTATAGAGAACCACCTCGATCATCAAGCTCTTTCAGAGCTATATAGAAAAGCAAATGTTCATGTTTTACCTTCTTTTCGAGAAAGTCCTGGATTAAGCACGTTAGAGGCTCTTTGTTGCGGACTCAATGTGGTTATTTCTGATAGAGAATTTTTACCGGTGGATACATATTTTAAGGACCTTTTAGATAAGCACGTTTTTATGTGTAATCCATATGATCCATCGTCTATTAGAAAGGCTGTCTTAATGGCATTGGAGTCCCCTCCCCCCAAGGATTTGATTTCAGATTATATAGCTGATTGGGAAATGACAGCTCGGGAAACTTATAAAGCATATTTGGAGGTTTTAGAGGAGGCATTTGAGGGATGCTAAGTTCTTTAGATATATTGGAGTATAAGTTAAGAACCTTTTTAAGTGCAAGCAAGGTTGCTATATTTGGTGCTTCTGGTGGAGGGAGACGTGCTTTACTTTTGATGAGAAAAGTAGGAAAGACTCCCATTGCTTTTCTTGATAATGATAATACCAAGTGGGGAAACCTGATTGAAGGAGTGAAAGTTTTCCCACCAACGGATTTAGGTGTAATCTCTCCCGAGGTTGTGGTAATAGCTTCAGTTAGGAGAGACGAGATTCTGAAACAGATTTATGCGATGGAATATAGCGGTGTCGTAATAGATCTTGGGGAGATGGAGCTGTTAGTTATCTGTGGAACTTTATTTAAGATCTTCTGCGATTTTTTCTGCAAACAGCATTTAGGTAAGGAGTAGAAGGTGTGTATGGTCTCTTCCCCAAAGGTCTGCGTTTTAGTCCTAAATTGGAATGGATGGCAAGATACTATAGAGTGCCTTAGAAGTTTGCTTGAAAGCGATTATCCTAATATGGAGATAGTTGTGCTGGATAACGGTTCTACTGATGACTCCATAGAAAGGATAAAGAACTGGTTTGAGGAGACCTTTTCTATAGCCTGCGTGATTTGTGATCGGAAAGCATTGAAAGGTATAGACTTTAGGAATCACGATTTGATGATAGTGGACATTGGCGAAAATTTGGGGTATGCAGGGGGGAACAACGTAGGGATAGAGTATGCTCTATCAAGGGATGATGTGAAATATATATGGATACTCAATAATGATACAGTGGTTGCAGGAGATGCGTTGTCTCTTATGATTAAGTTGGCTGAGTCTGGCGATAAAATCGGATTAGTGGGAGCAAAAGTGCTTTTTTATGATAGCCCTGATGTTATTCAGTGTTTGGGAGGAACTGACTATATAAGGTGGAACGGTTTTGGTAAGCCTATAGCCAGAGGAGAAAAAGAGGAGAAATTTACGGACAGCTTTGAAATAAAAGGCTATGTATATGGGGCGTGTCTTTTGCTTAAAAAAGAGGTACTTGAGAACATAGGGATGTTTGACGAGGCTTATTTCCTTCAAACCGAGGAAACGGATTTATGTTTTAGAGCTAAACAGTGTGGGTGGAAGCAAGTTTGCTGTAGCCGTGCTAAGATATGGCATAAGGAGGGAAAAGCTACTGGGAAAGAAGATGAAGGGTCACTAAGGTACTATGTTATTGGTAGATATTATAACAGAAGGAATTACATCTATTTTTTAAAAAAGCATCTTCGGAACTATTTAAAACATGGCATTATCAATCTGCTTCTGTCTTCGCTAAAAGTATTCAAACATGCCATGATCTGCCCTTCTCATTTTCAAGATACTTTAATTGAGTTTTTTTTCTCAATTTGGGGTTTATTTGATGGTCTGCGAGGTAATATGGGGAAAACTCTGGATCCTGCTGAATTTGATAATAAAAATGGAGGTGAAGGAAAAACAAAGAAAATGGAGGATTTGTGGGAAGCTATAGAAGAATTTAGAGAACAGTTCAACCGCCTTGTAAGCGCGCAAAAGGTAGCTATATTCGGAGCGTCCAGTGGGGGAAAAAAAGCCTTGGCTTTTTTAAAGAAACTGAGGAAAAAGGTTGTTTGTTTCTTTGATAACGATCCTTCGAAGTGGGGAAAGAGGGTAGGGGGGATTGAGGTCTTGTCTCCTTCAAGTATTGAAGGAATTGCCCCTGATTTGATAGTTGTAGCTTCATCAACGGGAGAAGGGGAAATCGTTACGCAGTTAACTGAAGGCGGTTATGAGGATAAAGTAATGATTATCGGATTTCTCGAGCTAATTTTATGGAGCAAAGAGCTCTTTGAGCTCTTCAGAGAAATCTATGACTATGTGCGTGAGCTGAATGCGCAGGCTTAAGATCTTATGGTTTTGGATTATTCCCTGGGGTTTTATAAAACAGCGTTGCCATTATCTTGCTGAGGGGCTTTCCCGTTATCATGATTTAACTATTGTGTACCAGAAGGTTTCTTATGAAGCTTTAGAAAAGGTTCCTTCTTCCTTGAAGTTTAAAAAGGTGAGAGCTTTACCTTTTGAGCAAGGGAGCACTTTAATTTCTGCGCATGTAGCATCGTTAATGTGGTATTTTCAGGTAGCGCGTGATCTGAAAGTGAACGACATGATATGGTTTTCTCATCCTTACCTGTTTGAGGTTGTGAAATATGTTCCTTTGAAAAGAAAGTTAGTAGTTTATGACTGTGCGGATGACGTGTTGGAATTTTCTTCTGTTGCTGCGGATCCGAATGCCCGCAAGGTGATTTTATCTATTGAGAAAAAGCTTATTCAAAGAAGCAGTGTAACATTTGTTTCATCCTTTCACCTCAAAAGCTTACTCTTGGAAAGACATTCAGTAGATGAAGATAAGATTTTTGTTGTTAACAATGCGGTAGATTCTGCTTTTCTCGTGAATAGTGATTCAGCCGAAAAGCTTCCTGAGTCAATGGAGAAATTTTTTAACTTTAAAGTGATAAAGTTGGTCTATATAGGAGCTATTGCTGAATGGTTAGATATAGAACTTATATTAAAAAGTCTTAATGCTTTTAAGGAAATCCATTACTTTTTTGTAGGGCATCTTTATAAACCTCTCCCATTTCATGAAAGAATACATTATTTAGGGAAAGTGAAGCATTCTTTGCTCCCAGAAATAATGAGAAGGAGCGATGCTCTCATAATGCCGTTTAAATTGAATAGACTGATTCTTGCTGTGGATCCTATCAAGATGTATGAGTATATCTCTGCTAACAAGCCTATCATTGCTATTGCCTATCCAGAGGTAGAAAGGTTTAAAGAATTTGTTTACTTTTATAGAAATATAGAGGAGTATTTTACTTTACTTAAAAATTGTATTATGAAGAATTTACCCCCGAAGGGTGGAGGTAAGCAGAGAGCTAACTTTATAGAAAGGAATACATGGGAGAAGAGGGTTGAGCAAGTACTAAGGATTCTCTCGGCAGTATTAGAAAGGAATAGATATCATGCGTAAAGTACTGATAATTTTTGATAGAAGTATCGGTAAGTTTTTCTGGGGAGGGGAAATAAGGGCTCTTAAAATAGCTGAGTTTTTGAGGAAGAAGGGGATTTTGGTTGTCCTTTTAGCTAATAAGTGTGCTTTTAGAGGTGATAAGAATTTTCTTTTTGTTGATTCACGGTCAGAGCGTGAGAAAGTAGTTAAAGACTTTAAGCCAGATATTTTTATTATAGAAAGCTGGGAAGTAGGTTTATCTAAGAAAATATTACAGGATTTAACTGGAAAGGAAGTCTATATAGTTCAGGATATATCATGTCCTCGTCATTTAGAGGTAATTTATGAAAAGAATCCCTTAGGGGAGAGAATCGAAAACTATTTTCAGATAGTTAATATGTTTATCCCACGAATTTTAAGGCAGGCTGATTTTCTTATATGTGGTTCCCCTCGCCAGAAAGATATGTGGATAGGCTTTATGAGCGCTTTGGGATTATTGGGGAATAATATTATTTTGGAAGAGGATTTAGACTTTATAGAGGTAATTCCATATGGGGTTGATGAGGAAAAGTGCCCCGCCTCTCCACCTTTAGAAGATGAGACTTTAAAAATCGGTTGGTTCGGATCAATGTGGGATTGGTATGATCCCTTTCCGATGCTTAAAGCGATAAGGAGATTAATTGATGAGGGATACGGATTAAGATATTTTTCCACTCCTCTCACTGCTCCTTCCGGGGAAGAGCCCAGGATTGCCCTAAGGTTTAAGGAAATGGTGAAGGATCTTGATCTTGAAAGCGTGGTTTCTTTTTCGAAAGAGAGATATCCGTATGATAAAAGATGGGAATTTTTTAACGAGGTAAACGTTGGAGTTATAAGCGCTTCTGAGACTTTGGAGGATATTTATTCCATAAGGGTTAGGTTTTTTGATTATGTATGGGCTGGGGTTCCCATAATCGTTTCGGGGAAAGGCTATGTTTCGGATATAGTTAAGGATTACGGAATAGGTCTTGTAATAAGGAATGTAGAGGATGAGTGGTATAAAGCCCTGAGGAAGCTGGTGGATGTCTCTTTCCGATTAGAGTGCGCGAAAAGGATCGAGGAGGTGAGGAGGGACTTTTCGTGGGACAAGGTGATTGAGCCTCTGGTGAGATACTGTAATAATCCTAAAAGAATGATAGATCATGGGTGGATAAAAGCTTATTGGGATGCCCTGAAGAATGGCTTGAATAGGGCCATAGAATTAAAAGGCAGTTTAAAAGCTATGGTATGGGGAGCTGGAAAGGCAGGAAAGATATTTTATGAAACGCTTGGCAATAAGATTGATATAGTCGGTTATGTAGATTCCGATAAGAAGAAGTGGGGAAAGAGGTTAGGAAATGTGCCGATATATTCTCCAGAATTGGCTAAGGAGATGATTTTTGAGGATGAGAGCATATTTGTTGTAATAGCTACTGAGCCGGGAAAGAAAGAAGTCGAATCTCTCTTAAGGAAATGGGGCTTGTCAGAAAGAAGGTTTTCTTACTATTTGAGCCCGATGTTTTTTTATCTTGATATGCTTCTTTAGGAGGTAAGGAGGTGGTGTTCTGTGAAAGAGGTAAAACAGGTAGGCAGGTGGAATGAGGCGAGCATAAAGGATGTAAAGCTTTTACCTCTTAAGGTGAACGTGGATGAGCGTGGTTATTTAATAGAGATATTGAGGATGGACTGGGGCGTTATGGAGAAATTTGCGCAGGTTTACATAGTGGGGAACTTTGCTCGTGGCGTTATAAGAGCGTTTCACAAGCATGAGAAACTCTGGGATTACTTTTTTATATCCCATGGTTCCGCGAAGTTCATGCTCATTGATGACAGGGAGGATAGTCCGACCTATCTTCACTTAAACAGGTTTGTTCTTTCCGAGAGGAATCCGCATCTACTTGTGGTTCCTCCTGGCGTTTATCATGGTTGGATGAGCTTGGAGGACGACACTCAGATGATAAGCATAGCGAGTGAGCTTTACAATTATGAGAAGCCTGACGAGGTCAGAATAGATCCTTATACCTTTGGGGATCTGTGGACGGTGAAAGGGAGATAGATCATGGGCAGTAAGGTACTCGTTGTTGGAGGAGCTGGTTATGTAGGGAGCGTGCTTGTGAGAGAGCTTTTAGAGAGAGGATATGCCGTCAGGGTGTTAGATAGGCTTTACTTTGGGGATCATGGAATAAAAGAGGTGATGGATCGAATTGAGCTGGTAATAGGCGATATGAGGACGGTTGACGAGAGGATCTTTGAGGATGTCATGGCTGTGATAAACCTCGGGGGGTTATCTAACGATCCGACGGCGGAGTATAATCCGAAGGCTAACTATGAGATGAACACGGAGGCTACCTATAAGCTTGCGGTATTAGCTAAGAAAAACGGCGTGAGAAGATATATCCTTGCTTCAAGCTGTTCCATATACGACAGAGGAGTATTTGATGAGAAGGCTGATGTCGTGCTTGATGAGGAATCACCCGTTTATCCCAAGGCTGCTTATTCCACTTCAAAGCTCAAGGCGGAGGAGAAGATAAGAGAGCTTATAGATGATAGCTTTTCACCTGTTTTCTTGAGGAAAGGCACCATATACGGCTTTTCTCCTCGTATGAGATACGATCTTGTTGTTAACGCCTTTGTAAAGGATGCTTTAAGCAAGGGGTATCTCACCGTATTTTACGGAGGCGAGATGTGGAGGCCTCTCGTTGATGTGAGGGATGCATGTAGAGCTTACATAGCCTGCCTTCAGGTTCCTGAGGAGAGCATAAAAGGTCAGATAATAAACATAGCGTATCGTAATTTCAGGATATCTGAGCTTGGTTTAAGGGTGAGAGAGACCTTAAGGGAATTGGGCTACGATGTTGACATAAAGCCTGATTATACTTACAGGGGAGTAAGAAGCTACAGGGTTTCAGCTGAAAAAGCCTATAAACTTTTAAATTGGAAGCCGGAGGTAACTGTTGAAGATTCCGTCAAAGATATGGTTGAGAAGATACAGAGATATGGATACACTGATTTCAGCAATCCTCGCTATTACAACATAGGTTGGATGAAGCTACTTGAAGAAGCCCAGCGGATAATATCCATAACCGGCTCTGTTTTCGAAGCTGGGAGTGAGAGTCAAGATGGCTAAGATAGCTATTATAGGCTCAACAGGTCAGCTTGGAAGCGAGCTTTTAAGCGAGCTTGGTGAGCGAGCGATACCTTTAAGCCACGAGGATATAGAGATAACCGATCATGAGGGTACTCAGGAAGTTCTTTTATCGCTTTCTCCCTCCGTGATTATAAACACCGCGGCCTATCACAAGGTTGATCTCTGCGAGGAAAACCCATTAAAAACCTTTGAGGTTAACACGATAGCTTTAAAGAACCTGGTAGAGATCTCTAATGAGCTTAACTCTCTTTTGGTTTATATTTCTACCGACTATGTATTCGATGGAGCTAAGAGCTCGCCTTATTCTGAAGAAGATATTCCCAATCCTTTGAACGTTTATGGGTTATCCAAGTATGCTGGTGAAATTCTTTTAAGAAACCACGCCCATAGCTATCTTATAGTGAGGGTGGCAAGCTTATTCGGAAAAGGAGGTTCCAAGTTAAAGGGCGGTAACTTCGTTCGCACTATACTTAGGAAGGCCTCTTCTGGTGAGGATCTGAGAGTAGTAAACGATATAGTTATGAGTCCAACTTATGCTAAGGATGCTTCTAAGGCTATAGTGAAACTTATTGGAAAGGGAAGAGTGGGAATTTATCATGTTGTTAATAGCGGGTATTGCACTTGGTATGAGTTTGCTAAGGAGATAGTGAGACTTGGTGGATACAATGTGGTAATTGAGGCGATAAGCTCCAGTGAGCTTCCGATGAAAGCTAAGCGCCCTTCTTTTTCGGCTTTGTCAAATGAGAAATTAAAGAGAGATATCGGTTTTGAGATGCCGCATTGGAAGGATGCGTTAAGCAGGTATTTAGAAGAAGTTGTGTTATAATCCATTGATGAGATGAAGGCGCTTATACTCTGTGGAGGGAAAGGAGTACGGCTTTTTCCGCTCTCGAAGGAGAATTTCCCAAAACAGTTTTTAAAAATAGGCAGTGATCTTTCCCTTTTTCAGCGGACGCTGAGAAGGACTTTAAGACATTTGAAGTTAGATGACGTATTTATCATCACGGGCAAAAGGTATGAAGATAGGATTAAGAGCGATATAAAAGGAATTTTGGGAGAAGAGGGGCTTAAAACTTTAAGCGGGAATTTAGTGCTTGAACCAGCGGGGAGGAATACTTTCCCCGCTATTTTATTGGAAACTTGCCCGCTACCTCTATAGACTATGCGATAATGGAGAGAACAGATAAAGCAGTTGTAATTCCTCTCGAAGTTAAGTGGTCTGATATAGGGAACTGGGAGGGCATTTATGAGATGTTAGAGAAGGACGGGGATGAAAACATAATAGTGGGGGATGCTTTATGTAAGGATGTTTTTAGGTCTCTTATCTGGGGAGGAAAAAGAAGTATAATCGTTATTGGAGTGGAGGATTTGATAGTCGTTGATGGAGAAGATGCGCTTCTTATTGCTAAGAAAGGAAAAAGTGGAGAAATAAAGACACTTATTTCTTAGTTAGGGGGATGAGGCATTGGTTCTTATATTTTTGCATATTCCCAAAACAGGTGGCTCATCGCTTTTATGGATCCTTCAGAGGCACTATAGATTAGAAGAGGTATTTCACGATACCGTTTTTCAGAAGGCTGGTGATTGCTTTTTAAACGATAAGAAATTTCTACATGGGCACTTTAAATATGGCATTCACGAGCTCCTAAAGCTTAGGAATTATAAGTATATTTCTTTGCTCAGAAATCCGGTATATAGGGTTTTTTCTCATTATTTTTATGCCAGGGAGCAGATGTTTATGAATGACAGAGAATTCCGAGATCAGGACTTGGTAAGTTGGCTTGAGAAGAACAAATCTTGGGTGTCTAATCTTCAAACCGCTTATATAAGTGGAGAAGATCACGTGGATTTAAAGGCGCTGAGGAAAGCTAAGGACAATCTGAAAAAGGATTTTTTATTTATAGGTATAACTGAGCTTTTCGATGAAAGCTTGTTAATCTTGAGGAAACTCCTTGGTTTAAAGGATATTTATTACGGTTTGCCAAGGAACGCGACTCAGTTTAAACACCTTATGGAGCGAGCTAATGAGGATCTTTTTCTGGAAGTGGAAAGAGTGAACCGGTATGATATGGAGCTTTACGAGTATGCTAAGGATCTTTTGATGGAACATATAAAAAATTACGGGAGCGATTTTTCGCGCGATTTAGAAGAATTTAGGAAAAGAAATAGAGGAAAGGAGGGTATATTGGCTCACGCTTTAGATGTAGGCCTGAGGGAGGTAAGACGTGGAAGAGTAATTGCGTTGTTCAGAATAGCGCAGGTGTTTGCGATGAGAGGTGAAAGGGAAAAAGCATTAGCTATCTGTGATAGAGCGAGAAGGTTGGGTTGGGGACTAATCACGATGGAGCCTGATTTTATCTATTTAGAAGCCGGCGTTTATAGACTTCTTAGGATATTTAAAAAGGCGGAGGAGCTTTATATTGGTCTTGCGAAGGACGAAGGTATCGATACTCCTATCAGGGGTAAATCCTATTATTACCTTGGGGAAATTTATCTTGAAGAGGGTAAACGTGAAGAGGCGTTAGAAGCATTTAAGAGTTGCCTTGAGCTCTATCCAGGACATGCTAAAGCTTATATAAGGCTTAAGGAGTTAGACCTATGAAGAGATCATTTACCCTTATGGAAGTCCTAATTGCAACCTTAATACTTGCTCTTGTTGGAGTCGGAGCACTGAGTTTGATAACGCAAAGCGTTTCTTTAATCAAAGAGTCTCAGGATGTACTTAATGCGACTCTGCTGGGAGAGAATATAGCCACAAGGGATCTTCTGGGTCTTCTTCCGCGGTGGAAGATTGAGGGGGAGCAGGGTATCTTTAAGTGGAAAAGGGAAATTTTCCCCACACAGTTACCTCGTATAAAGCTGTGCAAATATACTATAAGTTGGGAGGGAAGAAAGATTGAATTCGTCCTCGTTAAGGAGCAGTAATTTTTTAATTTTTGCCTTCTTAGGGATCCTTTTAACTCATGGTGTAGCTTTTGGGGCGGTCTTTGAGGTTCCAAGCATGGAGTTTCCGACGGTTAGTGATGCTATTTCGGTTGCGCTTTCTAATGGAGAAGAGGATACCATCTTTCTCGTAGATGACGTTACGGAAAGCGTGGTAATTACGATCAATGGGGTAGATGATCGCATAGTTATTGAGGGTAAGGAAGGGAAGTTTAGTATAAGCGGAAATGGAGAGAAGCAGTGCTTTAGAGTGGAGGTAAAAAGCGGGAATCTTAGTTTAACGTTGAAAGATATTATTATGTGTGATGGTTTTTCCTCTGATTATAAGGGTGGGGGAATTCTTTTAAAAGTTTCGGAAGGAGCAAGGTTAGATTTTCAAATGGATGGTGTTGAGGTTAAAAATTGTGTGAGCGGGAGTCTTGGTGGAGGACTTGCCTGTGTCAATTATGGGACGGCTACCCTTACTTTAAAGTCAAGCGTTTTTAGATGGAATCGAAGTCAAAAGTATGGTGGCGCGGTTTCCATAGATGGAGCTAACGCTCGTTTTGAAAATTGCTTAATAGCTGAGAATATAGCTTTCTACAGGGGTGGGGGAATATACGCTGTTGATGCTCCTAATCTTGTTTTAGAAAGCAGCACCGTTAGTAAGAATCAAGCTCGGCAGGGTTTTACTAAAAACGATGGAGGTGGTATTTATCTCGCAGGAAGTACTATCGCAAGTTTAAATAATGTTATAGTTTGGGGAAATGTGGGAAGCCTTTTCAGCAAGGAGATCTATGTTTCGATTGGATCTTCTCTTGAGGCATCCTATAGTTGTTTACCGTTAGAGGGAGAAGGTTGTGTTAATGAAGACCCAGCGCTTAATGATGACTATACTCTTTCAGAGGGTAGTCCTTGCGTGGATGCGGGAAATCCACACGTTTTTTTAATAGTCGATTTAGACGGTAAACCCCGCCCTGTAGATGGCGATAATGATGGAAAAGTTTTCACTGACATCGGAGCTTTTGAAGCACAAACTGATGTAACTCCACCCCTTGAAATTGAAATTTTAGAGGCTTCTCCTGCAACTCACAGTGTTTCCTTGAGCTGGAGTAATCCTGAGGATTCGGATTTTTACTGTGTTAGGGTTTATTTGAGGAATAATGGTGTTTGGAATAAGCTTTGTGAACTTTTTGATGATAGTTATCTTGTTGAGGGGCTTTCTTCTGGGACGGAGTATGCCTTTAAGCTTACGACGGTTGATACGTCTGGCAATGAGAGTGATGGTGTAGTTATATCGGTTAAGACTCTTCAAGAGGAGGCTCCTGAACCTGATCCGGAACCGGAGCCTGATGTTGAGCCCCCTGATGAAGTGTTAGATCTTGCTGCGGAACCTTCAACTGATTCTATCACTTTGCGTTGGAGGACTCCATTGGATGGAGATTTAAAGGGATGTAGAGTCTATGTGGACGGTGAGCTTTTTAAAACGATAATATTCCCTCCTTTATCGTCTTGCTCGATTAAAGTGGATGGCTTATTAGAAAATACGCTTTACATCATTAAGATAACAACATTTGATCTAAATGGAAATGAAAGCAACGGGAAGTCGATATCTGTCAGAACGCTAAGATCTAATCTTCCTCCGGTTATAGAGCTTATAGAATGTGAACCATTAAGCGGAAGTAAGGGAACTCTTTTTAAGATAACCGCTTTGGTTAGCGATCCTGAAGGGGAAGGTATTTCATACGATTGGAATCTTGAGGATCCCACAGCAGGTATTTTAGTACCCTTAGAGAACGAGGCTTATTTCATAGCTTTCGCTTTGCCTCAGGATAGGATGGTTTCGGTGAAACTTTGTGCTTCAGATCTCAATGGAAATAAAACGGAGGCTGAAACAGAGTTGGAGATACTCGGTGTTTCGGGCAAGGATGACGATGGTGATGGCGTCAATAACGATGCGGAAAGAGACACCGCTTTTGATCCATCTAGGGTACTTTTTTCTGAAAAAGGAATCTTAATCGAGATCGATTCAGGACGCTTTAGGAATGTTTCTCTTAAGGGAAACGATCCTTATGAGCTTTTCTTAACGATAAGCGGCATCGATACCGGTGGAGGATTAGACCTTAAAGTGGCATTCCCTCTACCTCTGAGAGATTTTTCGGTAGAGGCGTGGGAAAAAGGAAAATTTGTTAGTCGAAAGAAGGAGCTGCCTATTTACATCCTTGATGGTAGTTCTATCGATCTTGATGGCGAGAAAAATGGAGAAATTCACGTTCTGCTTAAGCTGGATGTTGAGTATGGAGAAACAGGTGGAGGGTGCGCCATTGATCGAGGGTTTCATCCGGTAGCTTCTTTAATATTGTTCTGCCTTCCTATTTTTCTTATCTCTTTTATAAGGAAGGTGATTTCTCTCTGAATCTTCTTTGGATAGCTCCCTATCTCTTCTATCCCCCCAGAGCGGGAGGACAATTTTCAATCTATCCATGGGCAAAGGAGCTTTCGAGAAGGGGATGGAAGCTCCTTTTAGTTCAATATCACTCTCCATGGGGGTTTTTATCTCGCTCTCTGAAGGGATTGGATTGGGCTGAAAATGTCATAACCATTGAGCCTCGAAGATTTCAAAGCAATATGGAGTATCTGAGGACGCTAATTCTTTCATCGGACAGCTTTCTGAAAATCAGAAATGATGTCCCGGATATCTACCACAGGCTTAAAGAAGTGACTGAGATTTTTTCTCCTAACTTTATAGTTTTAAGCCATTCTTATATGGGCTTTCTAATCCCTTCCTTACGCAAGCTTTTTCCGGGGAGCAAGATCTTGATTGATCTTCATAACTTAGAATGGCGTGCTTATCAGAATGAGCTTTCTGAAGATGATTTCATAAAAAGGGCTATAGCGCTTATAAACTACGTTAGATTGAAGGAGGAAGAGAAAAAGGCTTTATCATCCTGTGATGGAATTATTTTCCCTTCGCCGATAGAAGGGAAATTCGGTGCTTTCTTTGAAAAGCCAATGCTGTGGAGACCTGCCCGCTTCTCGGAAGAAGGAATTTTATCTGAAGACGAGCTTTTAAGGAATCGTGATATCCTTCTTACCTCGAGCTTAAACGTGGATTTCATATGTGAGGAAATACTCGAGTTTTTAGAAAAGGTTTGGCTTAGGTATAAGAGAGTTTTTAGAAACGCTAACTTCTGGTTGGTGGGAAGAGAGCCTTTAAGCTGGTTTAGGGAGAAAGCCTCTGAGTTCGAAGGTGTTCACCTTACGGGATGGATTGATGATGTTTCTCCTTATGTTAGGAAATCGAGAATTTTTGTAGCTCCTTTTAGGAGAACTATGGGAAGTCTCACGAAAATTGTAAGTGCATGGTCGTGGGGATTACCGGTGATTACCACAACCATTGTTGCAAGGGGGTTGAAGTGTGAGCCTGGCAAGCATTTGCTGGTTGGAAGGGATTTGGATGAGCTCTTGGTTTGCTGCTTGAGAGTTGCGAGAGATGACAGGCTTGCTTTAAGTCTGACTAAGGAAGCGCGTGAGCTCGTGGATAGGGAATATTCTCTTGACGTTTTTATCAACCGTTTTGAAAGGTGGGTGAAGAAACTATCATGATTGTCAAAACTGACTGTAGGTTTTATAGGGGAGATGTTCCATGTAAGTTTCACAAGGAAGAGGGGGTCCATTGTGAGAATTGTAGATACTATGTCCCGGTTGGGAGAAAATATCTGATAGTAAAGCTTGGCGCTGCTGGAGATGTTCTAAGAACTACGCCTATATTAAGAGCTATAAGGAAGGATGATTCAGAGGCGGAGATAACCTGGGTTACTTACTATCCGGAGCTCGTTCCCTCGGGATGGGTTGATAGAATATATAGCTTCGATATGAGGGGTATTGCCTCAGTATTAGCTTCCTCATACGATTATTGTTTTTCCCTGGATAAAGACAAGGAGGCGCTATGGCTTGCACGTGAAGCAAAAGCGGAGGTTAAAAGGGGATTCATACCGGATGAGAGAGGGAACGTTTATCCTTTGGATTTTCCCTCAAGGCTTAAGTGGTTAACTGGTCTTTTCGATGATATCTCTCGTAAAAATGAAAGGAGCTATCTTGAGGAGATTTTTGAGATATGTGGTTACGAGTTTAAGGGAGAGCGTTACATAATAGAGAGGAAGGAGCTTAAAGAAAAACCTTGGGAGATTTCGAAAGATAAGAAGGTGATAGGTCTAAATACAGGTTGTGGTCCAAGATGGAAAGCCCGGGAGTATCCCGAGGAAAATTGGATCGAGCTTGCTAAGCTTCTTATAGCTCATGGATATGAGGTTATACTTCTTGGAGGCCCAGATGAAAATGATAAAAATAAAAGGATAGCTGAGGAGAGCGGAGCCAGGTACTTTGGGTATTTCCCTATCAAGGTTTTCTTCGAGCTTGTTTCTGAGTGTGATCTTGTTATTACAGGTGTCACTCTTGCTCTTCATGTGGCTATAGCTCTTGAGAGGAAAATAATATTGCTTAACAACATTTTTAACAAGAATGAATTTGAGCTTTATGGCCTCGGAATAGTAATGGAACCCCCCAAGAAGTGCGTTGGCTGTTATAGAAGCTTCTGTGATGAAAAATGCATGGAGCTAATCAAGCCGGAAAGTATATTAAGTGAAGTTTTTAGATTAACGTCAGATATTGTGGTATAATTAGCCGTGATGCTATCCTTTTATGTGCCCTGCTCCTTCTTCTTAGAGGAGGGAGCCATTTAAGAATGTCCAGAGGGAGGTGCGTTAAAGTTGAGGAAATATGAAATGATGGTTATCTTTACGCCCGAGCTTGAGGATGAAGCTTTGAAGGAGGAGGTTTCAAAGGTTGAGGATTTGATTAAGCGAGAGGAAGGCGAAGTTGAGAAGGTGGATCTTTGGGGAAAGAGAAGGTTGGCTTATCCCATTAAGAAGAAACGGGAGGGGATCTATGCGGTATTTTACTTTCAGGTAGAGCCCGACAAGCTGAAGGAGATAGACAGGGTGATGAAGATAAACCAGAAGGTGATGAGGTTTATGATAGTTAAGAGGGAGGATTGATTTAATGGCAAGAGGGTATAATAAGGTAATTCTCTTGGGGAACCTCGCTCGGGATCCAGAGCTTCGCTATACGCCTTCGGGGCAGGCAGTAGCGAGGTTCACGGTAGCAGTTAATAGAAGCTATACTAATAGGGATGGAGCTCAAGTGGATGAAGTTGATTTTATCCCAGTTGTGGTTTGGGGAAAGCAGGCGGAAAACTGCTCTCAATATCTTACAAAAGGTAGAGCTGTACTGGTTGAAGGGCGATTGAGGGTTAGAAGTTATGAGACCCAGGATGGACAGAGAAGGAGAGCGTTCGAAGTAGTAGCTCTAAGAGTTCAGTTTATCGGTGGAGCACCGAGAACCGAGGAGGAAGAGGAATTTTCATCCTTGAGAGATGAGGCTGATTTTCCTCCTCTTGATAGCAATGGTGAAGATGATATACCATTTTAGCTTTGAGGAAAGGGGGTAGTCTCTCAATGGCGAGACAGCGTCGTCAGAGACGTAAGATATGCGCATTTTGCGTTGATGGTATAAAAGAGATAGATTATAAGGATGTTGAACGCTTGAGGAGATATCTTTCTGAAAGGGGGAAGATTTTGCCAAGGAGGCTTACGGGAAATTGCGCTAAGCATCAAAGACAGCTTACTCGAGCTATAAAGAGAGCTCGAATAATGGCGTTGTTACCATTTGTAGTTGAATAGCGAAATCATCGTTTAATGCGGGCGAAACCTCTTATTGAGACTTCTCTCTTAATTGCTTTAACTGTTGTTCTTTTCCTGGGAAGCTTCTATATTCCTCTTCTGGGAATAGCAATAAGTTTCTTTTCGCCTGTGCCGCTTGTAGTTCTGAGCATGAGATATGGCCTGAGACGGGGGATAGGAGGGAGCCTTATAGCTTCCTTCTTTATTCTTCTTATCGCAGGGCCGTTTCAGGCCTTCTTATTTTTGTTTAATTCCGCTGCTGTTGCTATAGCGGTGGGGTATTTAGTGGGGAAGGGGTTTAAAGCAAGCGAGGTAATATTTTACGGAACGTTGGTTTCATTGGGGGCTAAGATAACCTTCTTTGGGTTATCGGCTTTGCTTATGGGGATAAATCCCTTTGAGATGAACCTTAAGTTCATGCAAGATGCTGTAAAAAGCTCTATTGGTATATACGAGAAGCTTGGTGTTAGTGGGGAGGAGCTTTCAACCCTTAAGAAAAATCTCGGTGAAATGATAGGATACCTGAGGATAGTCTTTCCTGCGGTCATAATAGTTGCTTCTGCGTTTGACACTTTTCTGACTTTTATTGTATCTGGGTGGGTTTTGAGAAAAAGCGGGGAAAATTTCCCAAGTTTACCACCGCTCTCAGAGTGGAGATTTCCTCGATCCGTATTCTGGGGCCTTGTTGCGGGGATAGGTTTTTCTCTCGTAGGAGGATATTTATCTAATCCTTATTTAGCACATGCAGGAGCGAATCTCCAGCTTGTTTTTGGTTTTCTATTCATAATTCAGGGGCTTTCAGTGATTGACTTCCTTATGAAGAGGTTTAACTTTCCAAGAGCTATAAGAGCGCTTTTGATCGTTATTTTCTTCATACAGCCTATTTTGTCAAGGATAGCTATGTTTATAGGTATGTTTGATATTCTGGTGGATCTTAGGAGGAGAAGGAGGGGATAGATGTGAGAGTTATTCTTCTTGAGGATATCCCGAAGCTGGGTAAGCGAGGGGATGTTGTAAACGTTAAGGATGGGTATGCTCGAAATTACTTAATACCCAAGGGACTGGCGGTTAAAGCAACCGAGGGAGAGATAAGCAAGCTGAGAGAGGAGGTTTTAAGAAGAAAGGAGAAGGAAGAAAGGAAGAAGAAGGCACTATTAGAGATTAAGGAGGCAATTGATGGTAAAGAAGTTCTTTTAAGAGCAAAAGCTGGTTCTAAGGGAAAACTCTTTGGATCTATAACCTCGGGTGCTCTCGCTGATGCTATAGCGAATTCACTGAATGTTGAGATAGATAAAAAGAGCATCGATCTTGAATCTCCTATAAAGGAGGTAGGAGAATACCCCGTAAAGGTGAAGCTTGGTATGGGTATAGAGGCGGAGGTGAAAGTTAAGATAGAGCCAGAGGAATGATAGAAGAGAGAGTTCCCCCGCAGAATATAGAAGCTGAGCAGTCAGTATTGGGCTCCATACTTATAGATAGTGATGCTTTAGCTCGTGTGATAGAGATATTAAAGCCAGAGGATTTTTATGAGCCTGCGCATAAGCTTATATACGATGTTATACTGGAACTCTTTGATAGAGGTAGGGCGATAGATCTGATTACTGTATCCGAAGCCCTTAAAAAGAAGGGAAAGTTTGAAGAGATAGGAGGAATCGATTATTTAACGGAACTTATTCATACCGTTCCCACCGCTGTTAACGCTGACTACTATGCTCAGATTGTCAAGGAGAAAGCAATTTTGAGAGCTTTAATAAGAGCTGGAACGGAGATAGCGCGTCTTGGGTATGAGGAGGGAAGGCCTCCTGAGCAGCTGGTTGATGATGCTGAACGAATTCTCTTTGAAATCATAAGGAGAGGCGAGGAGGGAGGATTTAAGCATATAAGCGGGGTTGTTTCTCCTCTTATAGATGAAATAGAAAGAAGGTATGGAGAAGGTAGAGAGGTTACCGGTGTCCCTTCCGGTTTCTTAGAGCTTGATAGATTGACCTCGGGTTTTCAGCCCTCCTCTTTAAATATAATAGCTGCTCGCCCCTCTATGGGAAAAACTGCTTTTGCCACAAATATAGCGGTTTTTGCAGCATGTAGAGAAAGAATCCCGGTAGCGATTTTTAGCTTAGAGATGTCTAAGGAACAGCTTGCTCAAAGGATGCTTAGTGCAGAAGCTCGCATAGATGCGCATAGAATAAGAACGGGTTTCTTAAGCGATCAGGAATGGAGAAAGCTTGCTGAGGTGGCTGCTCGATTGAGCGAAGCCCCAATTTATATAGATGATACTCCTAACATAAGTATAGCTGAGATAAGAGCTCGTTCGAGAAGGCTAAAGGCAGAGGTAAATCTTGGCTTAATCGTGGTAGATTATCTTCAGCTTGTTCAGCTTAGAAGAAGAGTCGAGAATAAGCAACAGGAGGTTTCAGAGGTATCCCGTTCACTTAAAGCTTTAGCGAGGGAGCTTGATGTTCCTGTTGTTGCTCTTTCTCAGCTTTCCCGGGCAGTTGAGCAGAGGCAAGATAGAAGACCTCAGCTTTCTGATCTTAGGGATTCTGGAGCTATAGAGCAGGATGCAGATTTGGTTGCCTTTATATATCGTGAGGAGGTTTATAGAAGCGACGCTGATGCAGGAGTAGCTGAAATAATAATTGGTAAGCATAGAAATGGTCCCGTTGGCACCGTTAAGCTAAGGTTTTTTAAGGAATATACTCGCTTTGAAAATCTTATATCTGAAGATGTTATAGATGTTTAACGTCTTGACATAAGGTTAAACAAGGTTTATAATGAAGGTCAGAAAAGGTCAAAGGGGTGGTGTGAATGGCGAGCCTTGCGAGCCATATAGAAGCTTATATTAAGAGGCTTCTTGAGGAAGCATCTAACGAAGTTATAAGGCTTCAGCGAAGGGAGCTGGCTCGAAGGTTCGGGTGCGTACCATCTCAAATAAATTATGTTATAAGAACACGTTTTACACCAGAAAGGGGATACATTGTTGAAAGTCAGCGAGGGGGCGGGGGATATATAAGGATAATAAGGGTTAATCTCCCCTCAGGGGGGAGATTGATGGAAAGCGTCAACTATGAGATAGGAGAAGCTATTGATAGAGGAAGAGCTCGGCGTCTTATAAATAGACTGACGGAAGATAAGCATATATCTTTGAGGGAGCGTCTCCTTATAGAATCAGCCTTGATGGCGCTTGAGGATATAATGGATGAGCTTGGAGATTTCCCCGATTACAGGCATAATATATCAAGAGCCCATATGTTAAAGAGGCTTCTTTCATCTATTTTAGGAGGAGAAGGTGAGAAAGATGTTGTGTCAGAGATGTAAGCGTAAAGAAGCCACGGTTCACATAACCAGATTTATAGGAGGGAAGAAAGAGGAGCTCCATCTCTGTAGAGATTGTGCAGAAGAGCTGTTAGGCACGGGGGATTTTTTATCTTTTGACTTTTCTCTTCCTGACCTATTGGGAAGTCTGGTTAAACCAGCTGCATCGCTTTTAGGGGAAGCTAAGGAACCCATCTTAAAGTGTGCTAAGTGCGGGCTTACTTATGAGGGATTTCAAGAAATAGGGAGACTTGGATGTGCTAATTGCTATAAAACATTCAGAGGAAAGTTAATTCCACTTTTAAGAAGGATCCACGGTAATACCAAGCATGGAGGAAAGGCGCCTTCCAAGATAGGAAGGAAACTTGACAAAGAAAGGGAGCTTGAGAAGCTGAGACTTGAACTTGAGAATGCTGTTAGAAAGGAGGAATATGAAAGAGCTGCGGAGATTAGAGACAGAATTAAGGAATTGGAGGGTAAGATAGCGAAGTGAGAGTGAAAGATGTAAGCTTAGAGTGGCTCAAGGGGATAGGTCCAAACTCTAATATTGCTCTTTCAAGCAGAATAAGATTGGCTCGTAACTTGAGAGATTATCCCTTTCCGTCCGTTGCGAAAAAGAGGGATCTTGAAAGCGTTGTTGACAGAATTAAAGGAATCCTTAGCTTAGATCCTTACTTTAAGGGCTTTTCTCTGCTAATGCTTGAGAATTTAAGCAGGGTGGAGAGAGAAGCCTTGGTGGAGAAGCATCTCATAAGCCCTGAGCATGCTAAAGGGGGGATAAGGAAGTCGGGAGCAGTTCTGATAGAGCATGAAGGCGTATTAAGTGTCATGGTAAATGAGGAGGATCACCTAAGGATACAGTGTTTCTTGGGTGGATTGCAGCTTGGAGAGGTGTGGAGGATAATAGATAGATTTGATTCTATTCTTGAGAAGTATGTGGATTATGCCTTTGATGAGGAATTTGGTTATCTGACTGCTTGCCCGACCAATGTTGGTACGGGGCTTAGAGCCTCGGTCATGCTTCATCTACCGGGGCTCGTTATGACGAAGAAGATGGGTAGGGTTGTAGAAGAGCTATCAAAGATAGGCTTGACGGTGAGAGGTATCTATGGTGAGGGAACTGAGGCATTGGGTAATCTCTTTCAGCTTTCTAATCAGGTTACACTCGGTCCATCTGAGGAGGAGATAATAGACAAGCTTGAGAAGATAGCGCTAAGGGTGATAGAGGAGGAGGAGCTTTCTCGCAAGCAACTTCTTAAGGTTAAGGGTATAAAGCTTGAGGACTCGATATGGAGAGCTTACGGAGTTTTAAAAAACGCGAGGATAATGACTACTAAGGAAGCCATGGAGCTCCTGTCTCAGGTTAGGATGGGGGTCGATATGGGTATTCTGCCCCCTGTGGATAAGCGTAAGTTTAACGAGCTTTTAATCTCCATAAGACCTGCGCATTTGCAGCTTTCCACGGGGAGAGAGCTTGTCCCTGAGGAGAGAGACAGGATGAGGGCGGATCTACTGAGAGGGAGCTTTTCATAAGGAGGTGAATGATGGATGTTTTTCAGCTATTTTACAGAGAGAGCACGCAGGGTAATTAATAACGCGGCTCAAGAAGCGAGGAGTTTAAATCATGATTACGTTGGTACTGAGCACCTTCTCCTCGGGTTGACGAGGGAGAAGGATAGCGTTGCTGCGAGAGTTCTGGATAGTCTGGGAATAAGCCTTGATAAGGTTCGTCAGGAGATAGAGAGGATCATAGGAAGGGGGGAGGAAGAAGTTAGAGCGGAGCAGCTTCCATTAACTCCGAGGGCGAAGAGAGCCCTTGAGCTTGCGACTGCCGAGGCGCGAGCGTTAGGACACAACTACGTTGGGACAGAACACATTCTTCTCGGTTTAATAAGAGAAGGAGAAGGGCTTGCTGCCCAGATATTGATAAACTTAGGAGCTGATCTGGAAACGGTAAGGGAAAAGCTCCTTGATCTTCTTGAAAGCGAGGGGATTCCACACGCGGGCGGACCCCATCTGGGGAGAAAGCCCTCCTCGCGTAGAAAAACGAAATCATCAACGCCTACTCTCGATGAGTTTGGGGTAGACTTAACCAAACTCGCTAAGGAAGGGAAGCTTGATCCGGTTATAGGCAGGGAGAAGGAGATAGAAAGAGTGATCGAAATATTGAGCAGGAGGACCAAGAATAATCCTGTTTTGATAGGAGATCCGGGCGTTGGAAAGACTGCTATAGTGGAGGGCTTGGCTCAAAAGATAGTTGCAGGAGATGTCCCTGAGGTGCTGAAAAATAAGAGAATAATACAGCTTAATATGGCAAACCTCGTTGCTGGAACCAAATACAGAGGAGAATTTGAGGAAAGGATGAGAAGAATCCTTAAAGAGCTTGAGACATCGAGGGATGTCATACTCTTTATAGATGAGCTTCATACCGTTGTAGGTGCGGGTGCTGCCGAGGGAGCGGTGGATGCTGCAAACATTCTCAAGCCCGCTCTGGCAAGGGGAGATATACAGGTAATCGGCGCTACCACATTGGACGAATACAGAAAGTACATAGAAAAGGATGCTGCTTTAGAGAGGAGATTCCAACCTGTAATGGTTTCGGAGCCTACGGAGGAAGAAACGCGTGAGATATTAAAGGGGTTAAGGGACAAGTATGAGGCCCACCATAGGGTGAAGATCAGCAATGAGGCTATAGATGCTGCTGCAAAGCTATCATCACGCTATATTAAGGATAGATTCCTCCCCGATAAGGCGATAGATCTCATAGACGAAGCTGCTGCTAAGGTTAGGTTGAAATCTGCTTTTGAACCGGAGGGAGTTAAAAAGTTGGAAAAAGAGCTTGAGGAAATAGCTAAGGAAAAGGAGGAAGCCGTTAAAAAGCAGGAATTTGAAAAGGCAGCGCAGTTAAGGGATAGAGAAAGAGAGCTGAGGAAGAAGCTTGAGGAGGAAAAGAAAAAATGGTCTGAGGAGAAGGGCAAGGAAGAGCCTGTTGTTACAGCGGAGGACATAGCTAATGTGGTTTCAGGCTGGACAGGCATTCCTGTGACTAAGCTTAGGGAAGAGGAAGCTGACAAGCTTACCAAGATGGAGGAAATAATTCATAGAAGACTTATAAATCAGGACGAAGCCGTTAGAGCGGTATGCAGGGCTATAAGAAGAGCACGTGCTGGGTTGAAGGATCCCAAGAGACCTATAGGCTCTTTCCTTTTCCTTGGTCCGACCGGCGTTGGGAAGACCGAGCTTGCAAGAGCTTTGGCTGAGTTTCTCTTCGGTAGCGAGGAAGCGATGATCAGATTGGACATGTCTGAGTATATGGAGAAGCACTCGGTTGCGAAGCTTATAGGTGCTCCTCCTGGATATGTTGGGTACGAGGAAGGCGGACAGCTAACCGAAGCGGTGAGAAGGAGACCCTATTCAGTTGTGCTTCTCGATGAGATAGAAAAGGCACATCCAGATGTCTTTAACATTCTTCTTCAGGTTCTTGAGGACGGTAGGCTAACCGATAGCAAGGGTAGAACAGTTGATTTTAAAAACACGGTGCTTATAATGACATCTAACGTTGGTGCTGAGTATATAAGGAGCCAGAGCTCTCTTGGTTTTACAAAAAGCGAAGAGGAAGATTTTGAAAGAGTCAGAGAGAGGATAATGGATGCGGTTAAGAGAACGTTTAGGCCGGAGTTTTTGAACAGACTCGATGAGATAATCATCTTCAGAATGCTTAAGCAAGACGAAATTAAAAAGATCGTTGATCTTATGGTAGCTAAGGTGAACGAAAGGTTGAAAGAGCAAGGGATGGAAATAGAGCTTACGGAAAGCGCTAAGGAGTACTTAGCTAAGGTGGGTTATGATCCGATTTACGGTGCAAGGCCTCTAAGGAGAGCTATTCAAAGACATATAGAGGATCCGCTCTCTGAGGCTATATTGAAAGGAGAGTTTAAAGAAGGGGATAAGATACTTGTCGATAAAGCGGAAAAGTCTGATGAGCTCAGATTTATAAAAAGGGAGAAGGAGAGAAAGGAGGGAGCTTAGCTTGCCAGGTACGTATTATGGATGGTATTTCTTAAACAATCTGTTCTGGTTCATACTTCTTTTCCTGATACTTACTCCTATGATCAATCAGTGGAACCTTGAGAGAACGAGGCTTAGGTTGCTGCAATCGATTGAGAGAAGAAGGGGTAGCAGGGTTATAACATTGATCCATCGCCAGGAAAGTTTCTCCTTCTTAGGACTTGCTTTCTCAAGATTTATAAACATTGAGGACTCAGAGCAGATCTTAAGGGCTATAAGGATGACACCGCAGGATATGCCGATAGATCTTATCGTGCATACGCCTGGAGGATTGGTACTGGCTGCTGAGCAGATCGCTTCTGCGCTTAAAAAGCATAAGGCAAAGGTGACGGTTTTTGTTCCTCACTATGCTATGTCTGGTGGAACGCTGATAGCTCTGGCTGCGGATGAGATAGTAATGGATGAGAACGCTGTTATGGGGCCAGTAGATCCTCAGCTTGGACAATATCCAGCCGCATCTATACTTAGGGTTCTTGAAAAGAAGGACATAAACGAGGTTGATGATCAAACGCTTATATTGGCTGACATAGCTAAAAAAGCAATAGACCAGGTTTATAAGTTCGTTTATTCTTTGCTTGAGGACAAGATGGGAAGCGAGAAAGCAGACAAGATAGCTCGTGCCTTAACGGAGGGAAGATGGACGCACGACTATCCGCTTACATACGATGAGCTTAAAGAGATGGGGTTACCTGTCTCTAAAGAGATGCCAGAGGAGGTCTTTGCTCTTATGGAGCTTTATCCTCAGACTTCTCAAAGGAGACCATCGGTTCAGTATATACCTTTGCCTTATCATAAGGAGGCTAATGGGAGAAGAGGAGATAATGCCTAAGGCTAAGGTAAGATATGTCTGTCAGAATTGTGGCTATGAGAGTATAAAGTGGCTTGGAAACTGCCCAGAGTGTGGAGCATGGGGGAGCTTCGTTGAGAAGACTCCCCCATTAACTTTATCGTCGTCTTCTTCAGCTGTGGCATCTCTTGGCGAGGTTTTAGCCAAAGAGGAAGAAAGGCTTTGCACAGGTATCGAGGAGTTTGATAGGGTCTTAGGTGGAGGAATCGTTAAAGGGTCTGTATCTCTTCTCGGGGGAGAACCTGGAGTTGGAAAATCTACGCTTTTGCTTCAGGTGGCAAATGCCCTTTCCCTGCAGGGGTTAAAGGTATTGTATATTTCCGCTGAGGAGTCACCGCGACAGGTAGCTTTGAGAGCGAAGAGGTTAGGCATTCGAGCGAAAAGCATATCTTTGCTTTCCGAGAGCGAGGTTGATACCGCGTTGGAGCTTGCGAATTCCTTGGAGGTAGATCTTATCGTAGTGGATTCTATTCAGACAGTTAGGGCTTCGAATGTTAGCTCAGTACCCGGTTCTCCTTCTCAAGTTAGAGAGTGCGCTCAAAAGATATTTTCCTTCGCTAAAGAAAGGGGTGTATCGACGTTTATTGTTGGCCATGTTACCAAAGAAGGCGCTATAGCTGGTCCTAAGCTTCTGGAACATCTGGTAGATGTTGTGTTATACTTTGAAGGAGACAAGAGAATGCAATACAGAACATTGAGAGCAGTTAAGAATAGATATGGTTCCACTCTTGAAGTTGGAATATTCGAGATGACCTCATCGGGCTTAAGGGAGGTTAAAGACCCCTCAGCGATATTCTTAAGCGGTTTAGGTGGCGTGTCTGGTGCAGCCATCGGCGTTGTCATGGAGGGAGAGAGGCCTATTTTGGTAGAAATCCAAGCTCTGGTTGCTCCTACGTTTTTTCCCTATCCTAAGAGAATTTCACAGGGATTCGATTTCAACAGGCTTCAACTTCTGATAGCGGTTCTTGAGAAAAGGGTTGGGATTCCCCTTGGTAAATATGATGTTTACCTAAATATAGTTGGAGGATTGAGATCTAACGATCCCGCTCTTGACGTTCCTGTATGTTGCGCCATATTTTCATCGTATAGAAATACCCCTATTCCTCCTGGAAGAATATTTATTGGGGAAGTGGGGCTACTTGGCGAGGTAAGACCCGTTCCTTTCGTCTTTGCGCGTTTGAGGGAAGCGAGTCGTCGAGGCTTCAGAATAGCTTATATTCCGAAGGCGAGCGAGAATTTTCGCTTCGAAAGAGACATGGAAGTAGTGAGGGTTTCTCTTATCAAGGATATTATAAAGGGGATAAGAGAAGGCGGTGATTAGGTGAGAAAAGCCATATTGTGGATAGTTTTTTTAATGAGTGGTTTGCTTTTTGCTAACTTTTCTTGGGCTATGACCATATATAGAGTAGATATAAAAGGATTGATAAATCCTGTTACTCTTAAATATATTTCGAACTCCTTTAGGAGGGCCGAGGAAAGCAAGAATTCCGCTTTGCTTGCGATCATAGATACTCCTGGTGGGCTGGTCAGCTCCATGAGGCCTATAGTACAGGCCTTTTTAAATTCCGATATTCCCGTAATTGCGTATGTTTATCCCAGAGGAGCGCGAGCAGCCTCTGCAGGGACATTTATTCTCCTTTCTGCCCACATTGCAGCTATGGCGCCTGGCACAACGCTTGGTGCAGCTCATCCAGTGACTGTTGGCTTTGGGGGAGAAAAGAAAGAGAACAAGATTATGGAAGGAAAGATAGTCAATGATCTGGTTGCGCTCATAAAGGCGATAGCTAAGGAAAGGGGAAGAAACGAGAAGTGGGCAGAGATGGCTATAAGAACGAGTGCTACTTTGACAGCTGATGAAGCATTAAAGGAGAAAGTTATAGATATGGTTTCACCAAATATAGGTTCTCTTCTAAAGTCCCTTAATGGTAAAACGGTGAAGCTTTCCTCTGGCAAGGAAGTTAAGTTAGACTTCGAGAGTTATAAGTTGATTCATTTAAAAATGCCGTGGCACGATAAGATTCTTCATCTAATAGGGGATCCGAATATAGCCTATGTGCTACTCTTTATAGGATTTTACGCATTAATCTTTGAAGTAACGCATCCAGGTGCAATTTTGCCTGGGGTCATAGGGGCGCTTTCTTTGATATTGTTTTTCTTCTCTTTTCAAATTTTGCCTTTTAGCGTTGCGGGACTCATATTGATATTTTTAGGGATAGGACTGCTTATACTTGAGCTTTTTGTGGTTTCACATGGGGTTTTAACCATAGGAGGGACCGTGTCTCTTCTTTTAGGTTCTTTTATGCTCATGGGTGGAGGAAAAGAAGCGCCATACCTTAAAATATCCACTGGACTTATAATAGGGATGGTGGCGGCAACTGTGGTATTTTTCGCTTTCGCACTGAGCTTAGCGTTGTACGCTCAAAGGAGAAAGCCTATATCTGGCAGAGAGGGAATGATAGGAGAAAAGGGTGTGGTGAAAACGAAACTCTCACCACAGGGGACGATCTTGGTTCACGGTGAGTTGTGGAAGGCGGTTTCCTTAAACGGTGAGATTGAGGAGGGTGAGAGCGTGGAAGTTGTGGGAATCGATGGCTTAACCCTTAAAGTCAGGAGGGTTAAGAAGGAGGGAGGGGAGAAAGGTGTTTTATGATCTAAGCTCAATTATAGGGGTTCTGATAGTTATAGCTATAATGTTATCTTCGGCCTTAAAGGTGGTTAGGGAATATGAAAGGGGAGTGGTTTTTAGGCTGGGGAGGTTAATAGGTGCCAAGGGGCCGGGGCTGATAATTCTCATTCCTCTCGTGGACAAGATGGTTAAGGTTAGCCTGAGGGTGATAACCTTAGATGTACCAGTTCAGGAGGTCATAACTAAGGATAATGTTCCTATTAAGATAAATGCGGTGGTTTATTTTCGCGTTCTCGATCCTATAAAGGCGGTTGTCGAAGTTGAGGATTACGTGATGGCAACCTCCCAAATTTCACAAACTACCTTAAGGAGTGTTGCAGGCCAAGTAGAGCTTGATGAGCTTCTTGCTCACAGAGAAAGGGTCAATCAGCGTCTGCAGAGCATAATAGATGAGCAAACCGATCCTTGGGGTATAAAAGTGAGTATGGTTGAGATAAAGGACCTCGAGCTCCCGGAGGGAATGAAGAGAGCCATGGCACGTCAGGCTGAGGCGGAAAGGGAAAGGAGAGCCAAGATAATAAACGCTGAGGGAGAATTCCAAGCTGCTCAAAAGCTTTCTGAAGCTGCAGGAATTCTTGAGAGATACCCGAAGGCGCTCCAGCTCAGGTTTCTTCAGACCGTTAGGGAGGTTGCAAGTGAGCGCAATTCTATGATAATATTCCCATTGCCAATAGATATACTCGATGCGTTTGTCAGGAGGTGGGGAAAGGATGGGGAAAGTTAAGGTGTATTCGACTCCCGTTTGCCCATATTGTAATATGGCTAAGGAGTATCTTTCTCAGAAAGGGGTGGAGTATGAGGATATCGATGTAAGCAGGGATAGAGAAGCTGCCATGTATATGATAATGAAGACGGGACAGATGGGGGTTCCCGTAATAGAAATATGTGATAAGTTCATCGTGGGATATGATCCCCGTGCCATAGATGAAGCCTTGGAGGAATGCCAGCGAGAGGGATAGGGAGCAAAACTAAAATTCTCAAGGGAGGGATGGAGACGTGAGAGAAGAGCTTCTCAAGCTGCTCCCGGAGATTAACTGGATCGAGGAGGAGGATCTCAGAGAGAAGGTCATTTCCACTTGGATCGAAGCACTTGAGAGAGGCGGGTGGAAACCCGAGGATACGAAAAAGATACCGTTCACCTTACTTCTTGAAGGTGTGGGAATAAGCTTTCTCGATCACACGAGGGCGGTGACCCAGATGGCGAAAGCTATTTGCGATATCGCGAAGGAGATTTATGGAGAAAAGATGCCTCTGAATAGGGACTATTTAATAGCTGGAGCTCTTCTTCACGATGTTGGTAAGCTTATGGAGTACGAGATAAAGGATGGTAAATATGTGCAAACCAAGATAGGCAAGACCCTAAGACATCCCTTCATCGGAGCTGCTTTGGCTTATCTTAATGGCTTACCCCCGGAGGTTGCCCATATTATCGCCTTCCATTCCCATGAAGGTGATCACGTTAAGAGAATCCCTGAGGCTATTATAGTTAACAAGGCAGATTTCGTTAACTTCGATACGATTAAAGCGATAATGGGGAGGTGAAGGAGAGTGGGCAAGACCATAATTGAGAAAATCGTTTCGGAAAAGCTTGGAAGGGATGTTAAGGCAGGAGAGAGGGTTTGGGTTCCCCTCGATCTCGTAGTTATAAGGGATTTTGCTGGGCCTAACGCGGTACTCCAGTTTGATGATGTTACGGGCGGAACCGGGAAGGTTTTCGATCCTGAGAAGATAGCCATCACCTTTGATTATCAGGCTCCGGCTAAGGTTGAGAAAGTGGCCAATAATCAGAGGATCTGCAGGGAGTTTGCCGAGCGTCAGGGTATAAAGCATCTTTTCGATGTTAACACTGGTGTGGGACAGCATACGATACTCGAGGCAGGACTTGTGACTCCAGGAAGCGTGATAATAGGAACCGATAGTCACATGAATCTCCTGGGAGCGGTTGAGTCCTTCTCAACCGGGGTTGGAACCACCGATATAGTCGCGGGATTTATTCTTGGTAAACTTTGGTTCAGGGTTCCTAACAGTATAAAGATCATATTTAGTGGAAAGCTTGAGTACCCCGTTACTCCTAAGGATTTAACCCTCTTTTATGTCAAGGAGATGGGAGGGGATGGAGCGAATTATCTTTCTGTGGAGTTCAGCGGTGAAGTCATAGATTCTCTTGATCTTGCAGGAAGGCTTACGCTTGCCAGTATGGTTACGGAAACGAGTGGGAAGATAGGATTGATGGTTCCAAATGATGATGTTAAAGCTTTTCTCAGGGAAAAGACAGGTAGAGATTTCGATGGAATAGAGCCCGATAAGGATGCTGAATATCTTGAGATAAGAGAGTATGATGTTAGCAATCTTGAGCCTCTGATCTCATGTCCTCACACCCCGGAAAACGTTAAGAAGGTTAGAGAAGTTAAGGGTACCAAGATAGATGAGGTATTTATAGGATCGTGTACCAATGGGCGATACGAGGACTTCAAGGCAGCATACGATTATCTGATGAAGGTAGGAAAGGAGTTCCATCCAAAGGTGCGCGTTATATTCACTCCATCCACGAGAGAAGTGGCTTTAAGACTCCTTGAGGAGGGAATAGCCAAGGCGTTTGTTGAGGCGGGAGGTATAGTTACCAATCCGGGTTGTAGTCTATGCACCATAGGACATCACGGCGTTTTAGCTAGGGATGATGTCCTCTTAAGCACCTCCAATAGGAACTTCCAGGGTAAGCTTGGAAAGGGATCCTATGTATATCTGTGCAGTCCATTAACTGCGATAGCTTCTGCTATAACCGGAGAGATTACTGATCCGAGAGATTTGCTTTAAGGAGGTGTTTAAGAATGGCTGTATTGAGGGGAAAAGCTTGGGTTTTCGGGGATAATATAGACACCGATCTCATTTACCATGGTAAGTACCTTCCCATAACCGATCCTGAGGAAATGGCAAAGCACGCAATGGAGTATGTTCCTGGAATGGAGAACTTCGCTAAGGAGGTTAAGCCTGGAGATTTAGTTGTAGCGGGGAGAAACTTTGGTTCTGGTAGCTCTCGTGAGCATGCCGTCTTATGCCTTAAGTATCTTAAGGTCGCTGGTGTCATAGCTGAGAGTATATCGAGGATATACTATAGAAATGCGGTGAATAATGGTTTTATGATTCTTGAATGTCCTGATGTTACGAAAAAGGTCAAGACAGGTGACGAGCTTGAAGTTGAGCCTGAGACTGGAAGAATAAAGAACCTTACGACGGGAGAGGAGTTCTATGCTCATCCAGTTTCCGGGTTAGAGAAGGAGATAATGGAAAAAGGCGGGCTTATAGAGTACATAAAGTCGCAGATGGGAAGGTGAGCTAAGAATGGGAATGACCTTTGCTGAGAAAGTTTTGGCTAAAAAGGCGGGGCTTTCAAGCGTTAAACCTGGGGATATAGTTACTGTAGAACCAGATAGAGCTATGTCTCATGATAACGCTGCTCCTATCTCCAAGATCTTTAAATCCATAGGTGTTGAGAAAGTTTGGAATCCAGAGAAAATAGTAATAATTCTTGACCATGCTGTTCCTGCTCCTACTGATAAGCATGCCAAGAATCACAGGGATATAAGGAAATTCGTCGAAGAGCAGGGTATAAAATACTTTTACGATGTTAATTCCGATGGCGGAGTTTGTCATCAACTATTCTGCGAAGAAGGCTTTGCCTTACCAGGGCATGTGATAGTAGGGAGTGATTCCCATACCTGTACCTATGGGGCGTTCGGGGCTTTTTCCACGGGAATAGGCAGAAGCGAGATGGCTGCGGTTTGGGCCACTGGTCAAATATGGTTCAGGGTTCCCGAGAGCATGAAGATAGAGATCGAGGGGAGCTTTCCTGAGGGTGTTTATGCTAAAGATTTGATCCTCAAGATAATAGGAGATATAGGTGCTGATGGAGCTGACTATAAATCGGTGGAATTCACTGGTAGTGCGGTCAAAGAAATGTCTATTTCTGAGAGAATGACGCTCTGTAATATGGTCATAGAAATGGGTGGTAAAAACGGCGTGGTAGAACCAGATGACAAAACGCTTTCCTATCTTCAGGGAATAGCAAAGGGGGATTTCGAAGTTATAAAAGCAGATCCGGATGCGAGGTACGAGAAGATTCTTAAATATAATCTTTCTGAGCTTGAACCCGTTGTGGCTAAGCCTCATACGGTGGATAATGTTTCTCCTATTAAGGAGGTTGAGGGACTAAAGGTAGATCAAGCTTTTCTTGGAACGTGTACAAACGGGAGAGTTGAGGATCTTAGAATCGCTGCTCGGATTCTTAAGGGCAGGAGAATAGCTAAAGGAGTCAGACTCATAGTGATCCCTGCTTCTTGGAGGGTATATAAAGAGGCAATGAAGGAAGGGATTCTTGAGACTTTGATCGAAGCTGGTGCTGTCGTTGGTCCTCCGGGTTGCGGACCTTGTATGGGAAATCACCTTGGCATTCTTGCACCTGGTGAGGTCTGTATAAGCACCGCAAACAGGAACTTTAAGGGAAGAATGGGTAATCCGGAGTCCGAAATATACCTTGTGAGTCCTGCTACCGTTGCTGCATCTGCGCTTAGGGGAGTTATAACCGATCCAAGGGAGGTGCTTTAACCTTGAAGGTTAAGGGAAGAGTCTGGAAATATGGTGATGACATAAATACGGATGTGATTTTCCCGGGGAAGTACACTTATACGGTGCTGGATCTGGAGGAGATGGCAAAGCATGCTCTTGAGGATCTCGATCCTTCCTTCGCTAAGGAAGTAAAGCCGGGAGACCTAATAGTTGCTGGGAAAAATTTCGGGTGTGGAAGCTCGAGGGAACAAGCTGCTACCTGTCTCAAGGCGGCGGGTGTGGGAGCGGTCGTTGCGAAGAGCTTTGCACGTATATATTACAGAAATGCCATTAATCAGGGGCTCCCCATCGTTCAATGTCCTGAAGTTTATGATGCCGTTGAGAAGGGGGACGAAATGGAGATAGATTTTGATAAGGGCGAGATAAGGACCTCTAAGGGAGACGTTTTTAGCTTCTCTCCTCTGCCCGAATTTGTCAGAGGGATATTAGAGGATGGGGGACTAATTCCGCACATAAAGAAGAAGCTCGGAAAGTCATAAGGAGGAATTGCTTAAGTTGAGCGCTATATGGAAGTGGAATGAGACTACTTTGCGGGATCGCCTGCTTGAGGAAATGGGGGCGGGGATGTCTTTACCCCCGCCCTTCGCTTCTTTGATTGAGGAGGCTTTCTATTCAGCTGTGGTTGAGTTTATGGTCTCTCCGAAGCCTGGTTTGGTGGATAGGTTTCACAACGGATCTCACTCTGATATGAATGCCTTTAGCTTTGCTTCGGTTTTCCCTCAGCTTTATACTGCTTTGGCATTTGGAATATATAAAAAGGTCGAGGAGGTTTTAAGGTCTGATCCTGATTTACCTCTTCCTCTGCTATTCAACAGGGTTAGGCCCACTGCGGTTTTCATGGAAAATCTGTTGCTCAGGGCAGCCAATGGTGTGAATGTTCTCAAAGGACTATTTTTCTCACTCGGTTGTGCTCTTGGGGCGGCAACTTATCTTGAGCTTAAGGGATTAAGCCTTGTTCCCACGAGAATTTCTAAGGCAGTTTCAGCGATGACGAAGGAAGCTCTCTCAGTGGAGCTCGAGAATCTTAAAAACAAGGCTGATACTTATGGGGTAAGAGCCTTTAGCACCTATGGAATTCGAGGGATTCGGGGCGAAGTAGCTGATGGCTTTCCCTCGGTTATGAGAGAGGGGTTACCTCGGTTGAAGGAAGCTCTTAATAAGGGCGTTAATTTTCAAAGAGCTTGTCTTCATGCTTTGTTAGGACTCATGTCAGTCGTTGATGATACTAATATAGTTGGGCGAGGGGGTATCGATTCCTTAGACTGGGTTAAATCAAGATCCAGGGAGATTCTCGAGAAAGGAGGCATGCTTTCGGAATTCGGTTTGGACGACCTGCTTAAGCTTGACGAGGAAATGAGGGAAAGAAACCTGAGCCCGGGAGGGAGCGCGGATTTACTTGCTATAACTCTCTTTTTATACAGACTGGAGGTGAGGTCAGGTGTATGATGCCATCGTTATAGGAGCAGGTCCTGGTGGATATGTTTGCGCTATAAAGCTTGCTCAGCTTGGTAAAAAAGTTTTGGTTGTGGAAAAGGGAGAGCTGGGAGGAACGTGTACTAATCTTGGTTGTATACCTACCAAGGCTTTGCTTTCGGGAGCCGAGATGTATTGGGAGGTTAGGAAAAAGGCTTCCAGATTAGGTGTCAAGGGAGATCTTTATGTAGATTTTAAGGCTTTGCGGAATCACATGGCTAAGTCTATTTCGTTATCCAGAAAAGGCATCGAGTACCTGTTTAGGGAAAATGGGGTAGATTTAAAGAGAGGGACTGCTTATGTTCTTGGGCCTTATAAGATCGAGATAGAGGAGACGGGCGAAGTCTTCGAGGGGAAAAATTTAGTTCTCGCTAATGGTTCGGTTCCGAAGTTGTTCCCGCCGTTTAGCGATGTTAAGGGAGTATGGACCAGCGATGATGTGTTTTCTATGGAGAAGGTACCTGCTTCTATCCTCATCGTAGGGGGAGGCGCTATAGGGGTTGAATTTGCTACTTTCTTTTCTATTCTTGGAGCGGAAGTTACCTTGGTAGAGTTGCTTGAACATATTCTACCTACGGAGGACTCGGATGTGGCCTCCGAAGTTAGAAAATCGCTTCAGAAGATGGGGGCTAAGATCTATGAATCTTCTAAGGTTTCATTCCTTTGCGAAGAGGAAGGAGCTTTCTACTGGCAATTGGATACTCCTGAAGGGGTCATTGAAGGAAACTCAGAAAAGGTTTTGGTAAGCGTGGGAAGATCTCCACGTATTGGAGATGATCTCAAGGAGTTGAACCTTGAAATAGAAAAGGGTATTAAAGTTGACTCTCGTATGAGGACGAATCTCCCTGGAATATACGCTATTGGTGATCTTACGGGAGGTATAATGCTTGCTCACGTTGCTATGATGGAGGGAATAGTGGCTGCTTATGACATTGCTGGTATTGAAAGGGAGATGATCTATGATGCAGTCCCATCTGTGATATTCTCTCATCCTGAGGTTGCCTCCGTTGGGCTTAAGGAGAAGGATGTTGAGGGCAAAGATTACAAGATTTTTAAATATCCATTCTCGGCTAACGGTAGAGCAAGAACAATGGAGGAAAGAGACGGTTTTGTTAAGGTTGTCGCTGACAGCAAAGGAAAGGTAGTTGGCTTTTCGGTAGTTGGTCCTCTTGCTACTGAGCTTATAATGGAGGGTGTTTTAGCGGTCAAGTTCGGCATCAGGGCAAAGGACCTGTCTCTGACGATACATCCTCACCCTACTTTGAGTGAGGCGGTACTGGGAGCCTTTGAAGGAGTATCGGATAAATCAATCCACCTTTAGAACTTTTCTTGCGTCACGTTTCCACCTCCCATTTGCGTATATATAGATGGGAGGTGATTTTTTTATGAGGAGAAAGATAGCGATTCCAATAGCGGTAGCTTTGCTGGTTGCTGGTTTTGGAGGAACGGCTTTAGCCTATTTCCCAGCGTGGGGAGATCCACAACAACTGGCATATCCACCCTATTGCTGGTTTGGGGGGCAGTCTATCCCTTGGTATTATGGGAAGGTTGGACTCTACCCTGGGGGATGGGTTGCTCTAATGCCTCCAAGGCGCCTACCTTTTGTTGATAGGCTTAAAGCTGCAGTAAAAGCTCTCTCGGAGGCAACCGGGATTCCAGTAGAGAAGCTCAAGGAAGCATGGAAGAAGTATCCAATGCCACCAAGGATGTTTGTGAGGGCCGTTGCTTTATCTAAGCTTCTTAACAGGGATGTAAAAGAAGTACTCAAAGAGTTTCGTAAGAACCCACCTCTTTATTTGTGGGAAAGCGGGATAGATCCATCCCAGCTTATAAAGAAAGAATGGGAACTCCTGGCTAAAATAAATCCTGTTCTTAGAAAAAGAAGGTTTAGGAGGTTTCCTTTAAGAGGTTGGGGAAGGAGGATGATGTGGTGAGGGGGAACCTCCTCCCCCTCACTTTTTAGGTATTATGCAGAGTATCGTCATGGGCTCATCGAACGGATTTTCGAACGAGTGCATTTCGTTCGGAGGTACATACACGAAGTTCCCGGCTTCTATGCTATATGTGGCGTTTTCTCCACGAACTACGCCCTTTCCACTTAGAACGAACACTTCATGCTCCCAGTCATGTTTATGGTATGGAGTATTTCCCTTGGGCTCGATCGTAAAATGGCGCATTATAAAATGAGGGGCATTTTCTTTTTCCCCTATTAAGATTCTTATCCAAACGTTTTTCGCTCCCTCTTCCTTAACGTCGCTTGCTTCAACGTCTTTCCACTTCCTGACGATCATGAACTTCCCCTCCTTTTTAGGATTTTTATCTTAAACAATGATATAATATGATAAAGCTTTTGAAAAGGAGGTGAGAAGAACATGAGAGCGAGGAAAACGCTGCTACTAATTTCAGTTCTCCTGTTTTCGGCGTTGCTTATGACTATAGCGGGTGATGCTTATGCTTTTCCCGCCGTGCGGGTTTATCCTACGTCCCTTAATTTCGGAAGCGTTAGGGAAGGAGGGAGCTCTTCAAGAGTTTTTTATGTCGCTAATACCGGGACAACAGCTTTAAGAGTGACGCTAAATGCGGGGTCGCCGATGATCAGGTTATCGCGGTTCCGCTTTATCGTTGGTCCTGGGAGCAGGGTACCTGTTAGGGCAACTTTCTTGGCAAGGTTCTCAGGTGTGAGGTACAGAAGTGGTAGAGTTGTGGTGAACACGAACGCCGGACGGCGCTATGTTTATTGGAGAGCAAGGGTAATCCCTTCCTATAGACCCTCACCACCAAGACCTTCGGGAAGGAGGGGCGTTTCAAGAACGCTCATAGACTTTGGGGTGGTGGTTTATGGCAGGGATACAAAATATATAACCCTTTATAATCCACTTCCCTTCCCGATAACCGTTAGAATTAAGCCTGGAGCTCCTTGGATAAGGGTACGCTATGCTTCTGTAAGGATACCGGCTTTCGGTTCTCGTAGGCTTCCAATATCCGTATATGTGGATTACTTTCCAGGAAGTTTTGCTGAGGGATATGTCAGCTTTTACTTTCCTTGGGGAGTTATAAATGTCAGAGTTACCGCGAGACTTGGAGGAGGATATTCGCCACCGTATACTGCAAGGGTCAGGGTTTATCCTACCTATCTGGATTTTGGTACAGTTTGGTATGGCATGACAAGGGTAAGAACATTTGTGGTTAGAAACTATTCTTCCTCGCCTATAAGAGTGAGACTTAGCGAAAACGTACCCTGGCTGAGGGTCTATCCGATGATAACTTACATTCCTGCTTATAGCTCGAGAACTTTTAGGGTTAGAGTCTATGGTACAAATCTTCCACCTGGTTGGAGAAGCGCTTATATAAGGGTCTACACGCCGGCTGGAAGCTACAGTGTTAGGATAGTTGCGAGGGGAGGAATATAAGGCTTTGGAGCTAACTTTTACATTTAAGAGAGTTTTACCTGAAATTAAGAAGCTGGAGAAGCTTAGCGATGCCGAGCTCGCCAGGCTTGCTGTTTCTGATGATATTGCTTTTGAATACTTAGTGTATAGGTATCAGGGATTTATAAGATCTATGGTATTCTCCCTTACTTCATCCCGAGACGAGGGAGAGGACCTCTTTCAGGAAAGTTTGTGGAAGCTTTATAACTCTCTTGGAACCTACAAATCTGAATATGATTTCAAGCCTTGGTTGAGGAAGGTTATTTTGACAACTTTTCTTAGCATGAAAAGAAAGGAGAGGAAAATGATTAGCATAGATGAGCTTTCGGATAAAGGAATAGATCTTAAATCCGAGGATACCTCTCATGGTAGGTTGGAGCTGGAGAGCGCATTGGAAGAGGCGCTCTCCAGTCTTTCCAAAGAGACGAGAGTGATAGTTTACTTGAGATTTAAAGAGGGCTTAACCCATGAGGAGATCGCACGAGAGCTTGGAATGAAAGTTGAAACGGTTAGAAAACGCTTTAGCAGGGCTCTTTCTGTTTTAAGGAAGGTGATGAAGCTCTGAAGAGAGAGGAAGCGGAGAAGTTGATTAGTCTCCTTAAGGAAGGAAGTCTTTCTGAGGAAGAGGCAGAGGTTGCTTTGAAGCGCCTCAAGGAAGCATTTCCAGAGCTTTGGGAGGAGTATATACTATGGAGGGTTTTTGCCGAGAAGGAAAAGAAAGCAGAAAAGCTGGATTGGAAAAGGTCCTTAGGGGAAAGAAAGGAAAGAAGGGTGCGGGTATTCGTAGCTTTGTTATCTTTACTATTGTTCTTTGTTTTTTTGCTTTTTTATGTGTTTCCTCCGCGTATGGAGTATTACCCCCTAAGGGGTTACCCATTCATCCCCCGTTCCCTTTTCCCCGCTTTCTTGCTCGCCCTCGCCATATCTTTCTTTCTTTGGGAAAAATAGCCATTTTGCTGAACGTTATAAGTGCTTTTGTTCCTTTGATTTACCCAAGATTGGTTTCAAGGCTAAAATTCTCGCTGAAGGAAAAAGCCCCCCTTGCTGTTATCGCTGGAACTTTGATATTTTTGATTTTCTTTATGGTTCCGCCGGTTTATAGGTTCTTTACTTTAGGGGTTTTTCTTTTGCCGTCTGCAATAGGTTTAGCTGGCTTCTATTCCTGCGTGGGGGAGAAGTTTATGAAGGCTTTTAAAATGAAAGGTTTTAGCGAGTTTTTTTTCGTTATATTAGGTATGCTCCCATTCCTGGTATTTTTTCTTGTCCTGGGTCGCTTTTACTTGCGGATTCTGTTTAACTTTTTGATGATCTATGGATTGGGTACACTGATCTCAATTATGATATAATCTTCCTCTGAGGGGGTTGATAAACGTGCTTAAGATAAAGGATCTCTGGGTTGAGGTTGGTGGTAGAGTTTTATTGAGGGGTATAAATCTGGATATAGGCGATGGGGAAGTTCATATTTTGTTTGGACCTAATGGTAGCGGTAAGACTACTCTCCTGCTGACCATAATGGGTTTTCCTCAATGTAGGATTATAAAGGGGGAGATAGTTTTCAACGGTAAGCTTATAAACGACCTACCTATGTGGGAGAGAGCAAGGCTTGGCATGGGTATCGCATTTCAGTCTCCTCCTGCCGTTAAGGGTGTGAAGTTAAAGGAGCTTGTTAAGCTTTTATCCGCCGGGGATGGTTTTTCTGAGGAGCTTTTTTCCTTTTTAAAACTTGAAGATCACGCCTCGCGAGAGATAAATCGGGGTTTTTCGGGAGGCGAGAGAAAGAGATCAGAGCTCTTGCAGCTTTTTGCGCAGAATCCAAGGTTTATTATGTTTGATGAGCCGGAATCAGGCGTTGACCTTGAGAGCATAGCTCTCGTGGGAGAAGCTATAAATAGGCTTCTTGAGAGAGGCCCTTATGTTAAAAAGACTCCAAAGGGTTATTCTAAAAGCGCTCTTATAGTTTCCCATACAGGCTACCTCTTGGACTATGTTAGCGTAGATGCGGCTCATGTTCTTCTCGACGGGAGACTGATATGTAATAAAAATCCGAGGGATATTCTTCTGACCATCAAAAAGCAGGGGTATAAGGGGTGTGAGGTATGCAAGGAAATGTCATGAATGATGAAGAGCTAAAGCGTTTAGGTTTTGATCTTAAGGCGGAGGATAAGGCGGGAAGCTTTGCTTTAAGCGATGATCTTACCTTAGTTTCCTTTGCTAAGGAGAGTGGGCTTGAAGTCATGCCGATATCTGATGCGCTGAAGCTGATTCCGGAGGTTGAGGAGAAGTACTGGTGGAAGCTATTTTCCCCGGATGAGGATGAGATAACGAGAAAGGTTTACAATTCCACATTGCGAGGGCTATTTGCAAGGGTTAAGAAGGGGGAAAGAATAGTGCTCCCCATGCAAGCATGCTACCTTTTAAGAAGTGAGGCGTTTTCTCAAGTTGTTCATAACGTTATAGTAGCTGAGGAGGGTGCTGAGGTACATCTCATAACTGGATGTTTAACATCCTCGCATGTTTCATCAGGCTATCATTATGCGGTTACCGAAATATTTGTGGAGAGGGGAGCTTTTCTTACCTACAGTATGTTTCACTCTTGGGCACCGGATGTAGAGGTTTACCCCAAAAGTGCTGCCCTTGTAGAGGAAGGGGGAGGTTTTGTTTCTAACTATGTTTGTTTAAAGGAGGTAAAGTATCTTAAAAGCTATCCCAAGATGATAGTCAAGGATAACGGCGTTGCAAGAAGCTATTCTGTGGTATATGCGCCATCTAATTCGTTTGTGGACATAGGCTCAAAGCTCATTCTTGAAGGGGAAGACTCGAAGGGAGAGTCCATATCTCGTTCTGTAAGTAGCGGAGGTAAGATTATAGCACGGGCCAGCGTTGAGGGTAAGGGTTCAAATTGCAGAGGACATGTTGAATGTCACGGAGTTATCTTAAAGGAGAGTGGGATTATAAGCGCAGTGCCAGAACTCACAGCTTTTAGAGATGATGTGGATCTTTCCCATGAGGCTGCTGTAGGTAGGCTTAGCGAGGAGGAACTTCTTTACCTCCAGGCAAGAGGATTAAGCGAGGATGAAGCGAAGTCTCTTATAGTTAGAGGATTTATGAAAGTGGAAATTGAGGGATTGCCGGAGGAGTTAAGAAGGGAAATGAACCGTATTATAGATCTGACCTTTGAAGGGGGAAAAGAGCTTTGATTTTCCTCGCTGGCTGTGCGGGCTTTATAGGTAGCAGTGTGGCGGAGCGTCTCCTTAATATGGGTTTTGAGGTATATGGCGTGGATGACCTTAACGAGACTTATGATGTGAGAATAAAAAAGTGGCGTCTTTCTAAGCTCCTTGATAGAAAGGGCTTTAAATTTAAAAAGCTTGATATATCCCAGTGGGATGATTTGCTCCCTCTATTTGAATCTGCTCGATTCTCAGCGGTTTTAAATTTAGCGGCAAGAGCTGGTGTAAGAAGAAGTGTTAGGGATCCTTGGTCCTATTTGAGAGCAAACGAGATTGGTACGTTAAATCTGCTTGAGCTTTCCCGGAGGTTTGGGATCGAGAAGCTCGTTCTCGCTTCCACCTCGAGCGTTTATGGATTAAGTGATGTACCTTTTTCCGAAGATGCTAAAGCTGATAGGCCCCTCTCTCCTTATGCTGCTTCGAAAAGAGCATCTGAATGTTGGGCGTATGCTTATCATTACCTCTATGGCTTAGATATAACCATATTCAGATACTTTACGGTCTATGGTCCTGCGGGCAGACCCGATATGAGTATTTTTAAGTTTATGAAACTCATATATGAGGGGAAGGAGATAACCATTTACGGAGATGGGAGTCAGGAGAGGGACTTCACGTACATAGATGATATCGTGGAGGGAACCGTTAGAGCTTTGAATCTCAAGGGGTTCCAAATCATAAACCTCGGAAGTGATA
>JAGHDO010000092.1 GCA_021159885.1 Synergistota bacterium
CCCTTATAGGAACCCCTTCCTTAAGTAGTCCCTGTAAAACTTTCTGGATCTCGCCAAGACTCAAAGCTCTGCTAAGCTCCTCAACAAGCGCGGGATGCTGTCCTCTAACAAGGTCTATCAAATTCTGGACCTCCTGGCGAGTCAGAAGCTCAGCTGCATGTCTTTTTATTATCTCAGTAAGATGCGTTGCTAAAACTGCAGGAGGATCCACAACGGTATAGCCAAGCCATTCCGCTCTTTCCCTTTGCTCAGCAGGTATCCATATAGCGGGTAGACCGAAGGCAGGCTCCTTAGTCTCTATACCCTCCAGCTTTTCCTTAGCGGTTCCTGGATTCATAGCGAGATAGTAGTCTACCATGAGCTCTCCCCTTCCTACCTCAACCCCTCTTATCTTTATCACATATTCATTCGGTTTAAGCTGCATGTTATCCCTTATCCTTATAGGAGGAACGACGAGCCCGAGTTCCATGGCTATTTGTCTTCTTATCATCGTTATTCTGTCTAAGAGATCTCCACCCTGCTTGGGATCAACGAGAGGAATCAGAGAGTAGCCTATCTCTATCTCCATCGGATCAACCTGAAGCAAAGAAAGCACGCTTTCCGGTCTTCGTACCTCCTCTTCCTCTTTCCTCTTCTCCTCTTCTATCATCTTGACTTTTTCGATTCTCGCTGCCCTTCTCATTATAAAAGCCATACTGCCCACAATAATAGCAAGAGTCAGAAACGGCACGGTTGGCAAACCTGGAACGATAGCAAAGAGCGTAAGTATAGTGGCTCCTATCATTAGCGGGCGAGGATGATAGGTGATCTGCTTAAGAAATTCCACTCCAAGATCATGTTCAGCAGCTGCCCTGCTAACTATTATCGCAGTGGCGGTAGATATAACGAGAGCAGGGATCTGAGCGACGAGACCATCCCCTACGGTAAGTAAAGTATATGTCTTTAGGGCTTCACTCAATGGAAGCCCTCTTTGAATAACGCCTATAACTAAACCGCCTATTATATTAACCAGTGTGATAAAGACACCTGCTATCGCATCCCCTTTAACAAATTTACTTGCTCCGTCCATAGCACCATAAAAGTCTGCCTCTCTCTGAATCTCTTCCCTCCTTCTTCTTGCTTCAGCCTCATCTATTAAACCAGCGTTAAGGTCAGCATCTATGCTCATCTGCTTTCCAGGCATCGCATCTAAAGTAAAGCGAGCTGCAACCTCCGCAACTCTTTCCGCTCCCCTTGTTATCACTATAAATTGTATTAGGAAAAGAATTAGGAATATTACCGCACCGACTACGTAATTTCCCCCTACGACGAAGTTTCCAAACGCCAGTATCACCTTCCCTGCATATCCCTGAAGCAAGATCCATCTCGTTGTTGAAACGTTTAAGCCAAGCCTAAAAAGAGTGGTAAAGAGAAGAAGAGATGGAAAGACGGAAAAATCAAGAGGGCGTGCTATATAAAAGGTAGCGAGGAGAACAAGAATAGCAAATGTAATATTAAAAGCGAGAAGAAAATCAAGCAAGGTAGTAGGAATGGGAATTATCATCAATATAACCGCCATAACAAGCGCTATGGCGACTATTATATCGCTATGCTTCAGCCACGGATAGCTCGTGGTAGCTCTAACCTCAGCCATCTTTCCTTAAGCTGCCACCTTCCCTTCCCGCAATCTATAGACAAACGCCAAGACTTCAGCAACTGCTTTATAAAGCTCCGGTGGTATCTCGTCTCCAATATCCGCGGACCTATAAAGAGCCCACGCGAGAGCCCTATCTTCAACTATGGGTATTCCGTGTTCCTCCGCTATCCTCCTTATTCTCTCTGCCATTAGTCTTTCTCCCTTAGCAACCACCACTGGAGCATTCATTATTTCCGGCTCATATCTTAAAGCGACGGCGACCATCACAGGGTTTGTAACAACAACCTGTGCCTTAGGAACCTCTTGCATCATTCTTCTTCTTGCAAGTTCCCTTTGCTTTTCCCTTATTTTCGCTTTTATCCTCGGATCCCCCTCAACCTGTTTGTACTCTTCTTTTATCTCCTGCTTGCTCATTCTTATGCTCCTTTCGAATTCCCACTTTTGATATCTATAATCTATTATCGCCAAAATTATTAAGAAGGGCAATACCTTCAAAAGAGTGAAGAATATAAGCTTGCTTATAAGAAAGAGATTAGCCGGAAATGGAATGAGTATTGCTTTAAGATAGGTAGGATAATCCGCCTTTATGTATCTATAAACAACATATCCAACAAGAATAGCCTTAACAAGCCCCTTTATAAGCTCAACGATCGATCTTAGGGAGAAAATCCTTCTCAGTCCATTAATCGGATTAAGCCTATTTAGATTGAAAGCAAATGGTTTAAAAGTTATATAGAAGCCAACTTGATATATGTTGACCGCAAGCGCTGCAACCAAGGCAAGGAGAAAAAAGGGAGCAACAGTCTTCAGAAAGAAACCTATTATGGCAGATTGTGCATCAACCGCGTTATCAAAATTTATATCGCTTTTAGCAACCACGTATAGACTTGAAAGGACATACCTTGCCAACGAAACTATGTTCTCTCGAAGATGCCCTTCAAGAAGTAGCATGGCAAGCAAGCCAACGCCTATTATAACGACGGAGTTGAGATCGGCGCTCCTTGCCACCTGTCCCTCCTGTCTTACTCTTCTCCTTCTGCGAGGAGTAGCAGGCTCAGTCTTCTCTTCAGCAAATAGCTGAAGATCTATTTCATTTAAGATGAACGATAACTTCTCCGAGATTCCTGATGAGACCACCTAAAACCCCCTCCATAAAGGTCTTTAAAGCAGGCAATATGAACATCAGAGTAAGGAAGGCTATCGCTATCTTAAGAGGAAAACCTATAACGAAGATATTAAGCTGTGGAATCGTTCTCCCTATTATTCCCAAACTTATATCTATTATCAGAAGAACCGCTATTATAGGAAGAGCTATCTGTATAGCAATCAAAAACATTCCTCCAAAGATAGAAACTATTTCTTTGGTTAGACCACCTGTAAATTTAGCTCCTCCAAGGGAAATAAGCTTAAAGCTGTTAAACAAAGCCATTAGAAGATAGTGATGGCAATTAGTTTCCAGAAACAGAAAGACACCAAGCAAGAACTTAAGCTGGCCGGTCAAGCTTACGCTAACACCAGCTTCAGGATCGAGAACCGAGATTATTCCAAAGCCCATTTGATAGCCGTAAATGGTACCAGCGAGTTGAAAGGCAGAAAATATCATAGAAACGGAAAAGCCCATCGCAAGCCCGGTTAAAAACTCCTTAATCGCATAAACACCAAATCTAAGCGGAGAAAAACCAGGAATCTTTAAAAAAGAATAAAGCGGATAAAAAAGTATAATGGCAAGAAAGAAAGCCAACCCGAGGCGTGCCACAGTCGGTACCGTCCTACTGTTGAAAAGCGGGGCAGAGAATAAGAAAGCTGTTATTCGCAGAAAAACAAGCAGAAAGGCATCCAGATGCTTTAGCAAATCCTGAAGCATATCTGTCCATTATCTTAATATCAAAGGGATTGAATTCCAGAGCCCCGTTGTAAAATCAATAAGAAGTCTAAACATCCAAGGACCAAAATAGATGATACTTATTAAAACCGCCACTATCTTAGGAATGAAAGTAAGGGTCTGCTCCTGTATCGAAGTGGCCGTTTGAATAATGCTTATAAGCACTCCAACAACAAGCGCTACTCCCAACATGGGAGCAGCAACCAACAACGCTGTAAAAAGAGCCTTTCTTATTATTTCTATAGCCATTGCATCGGTCATAAAGTTATCCCTCCTTATTTAAAGCTGGCAACGAGCGATCCAACGACAAGATCCCATCCATCTACCAGTACGAACAACAAAACCTTAAACGGTAATGAAATCATCATGGGAGGAAGCATGATCATACCCATTGACATCAGGACACTTGCTACCACCATATCAACAACGATAAAGGGTATATATATCAGAACCCCCATCTCGAAAGCCGTTTTAAGCTCACTTAAGACAAAAGCGGGGATCAACACATAGGTAGGAACATCCTCCCTATTTCTTGGTCTTTTTATCTTTGCCAGTTTAACCATAAGTGCTATATCCTTTTCCCTTGTCTGTTTAAACATAAATTCTCGCAATGGTTTAATCGTGTTATTTAAAGCCTCCTTAGCAGAGATCTTTCCCTTCAGATAGGGTTGAAGAGCATGAGCGTTTATATCCTTCCAAACGGGCATCATCACAAAAAGAGTTAGAAAGAGCGCCAATCCCACGAGTATCTGCGTAGGAGGCATCTGCTGGGTAGCAACCGCGTTTCTTATAAAGGAGAGAACTATAACTATTCTTGTAAACGAGGTAACCATAAGAACGATAGAAGGTGCTAAGGATAAAACTGTAAGTAAAAAAAGAACTTGAAGGCTTAGCGCAACATCACCGGGACCCTTCGCAGGCTCAAAACCCAGCGTGATCTTTGGAACGGGTATAGGAGGAGGTTGAGCCCAAGCGACCTTGCCGAAAAGAAGAAAAAGGAGAAACAGGAAGAGAAGAATTCTCTTTTTGCTCATTCCCTCATCTCTTCCCAAGAAATCTCTCGAGATGCTTTCTGAATGAGGGGGCTATCTGCACTTCTTCTCCCTCAAGGGCGGTAACCTTTTCCATCTCTGCTATAAGGTTCACCCCACCATCTCCTACACCTAAGAGAAAAATCTTCTCCCCAACCTTTACCAGGCACAAAAACCGCCGATTATCCAGATAAATCCTATCTAAAATCTTTATAAAATCGCTTTCCCTCGATTTTCTCAGATACCCCTTTATATACCATGAAAACAGAAGAATTATACCAACAACTATAACTAATGCAACTATCGACTTAACAAGTAGCTCCCCAAAACCGGGGAGCTTTAGATTCGCGTCTCCCTTATCAGCAGCCCAAGCGATAGAAAGAAAAAAGAAAGCCTTCACTTACTTAAAGCCTTCTTCACCGCCTCCAGGACCCTATCTGGCTGGAACGGCTTAACAACGAAATCTAACGCCCCCGCCTGTATTGCCTCTATGACCATAGCTTGCTGACCCATAGCACTAACCATTACTATCCTTGCATTCGGATCGAGCTTTTTTATCTCCTTAACGGCGGTTATCCCGTCCATCTCTGGCATGGTTATGTCCATCGTAACTAAATCAGGTTTTAATTCCTTGTATTTCTCCACCGCCTGTACTCCATTCTCCGCCTCACCGGCAACCTCATAACCATTTTTAGTTAGGATATCTCGAAGCATCATCCTCATGAAAGCCGCATCATCCACGATTAAAATGCGTGCGCTCATACAACCCATCTCTCCTTTCTAAGAGATTTTTAACCAAACTATGTAAGGCTCTCTAACCTCTCTCTTGGAGAAATTATATCAGTTATCCTGACTCCAAAGTTCTCATCTATAACCACAACCTCTCCACGCGCTATAGGCTTACCGTTTACAAGAATTTCAACCGGTTCACCCGCGAGCTTATCAAGCTCAATTATCGAACCAGGACCAAGATTAAGTATATCACGTATAAGCATCCTCGTTTTACCAAGCTCAACCGTAACCTTAAGCGGAACATCAAGTATCAGCTCTATATTCTTCGGAGGAACGGCAGAGGTCTGCGAAGTTTGAAGTGGTGCAAACTGTGCAGGCCTCGCCTCAACAGCGGGTTGAGACGGCGGTGGCGGTGGCGCAGGTTGAGGAGCCTGAACCGTTGGCGTTGGAGGCGAAGAGGAAGTAGGTTGCTGAGCCGCAGGTGCAGACTGAGACTCAACCTGCACTTCCTCGGAAACGCTCTCTCCTGCCTCCGAAGCAGAAGCAAGAAGCTTGGAAGCCAGATCCTTAGCCATATCAAGCGGAAATACTTGAAGCATCTCCCCATCGACCACATCACCTATCTTAAAGCTGTAAAGAAGATAAACAACGCTATCATTCTCCGTCAAACCGCTTATAAGCTCAGGTTTTTCATCGAGGTTCACCTTCTCAGAAGAAGGCGGAGATATAACGTATTTCCCACCGAGTAGCGTGGAAAGAGTAGTAGTCATGGATCCCATCATTTGACTTAGAGCCTCATTTACAGCACTTTGATAAAGCTCGTTCAGCTCCTCCGGAAGTTGAGAGCCGTCTCCCCCCATCATAAAGTCAGCAATGGCAAGTGCTTCTTTTTCCCCAAGAATAACTGCGGAGTTCCCCATTATACCTTCAGTAAACTCTATCTTAAGAAGTAAATTACTTCCCTTTTTAAGCTCATAAATGTCCGCTAACTTACCCTCCTTAACCTCTTTAACCGTTATCTCAACAGGTTTATTAACAAGAGTTGAAAGAACCGTAGAGGCAGAGCCCATAACAACGCTTCCCATTTCCTTAAGAGCGTCTATCTCTTCAGGAGACAGGTTATCACCCTTCTTCTCTTCCGCAGGGGAGGGACCTCCCCCCGCTTGCGCCTTTAGGAGAGCATCTATTTCCTCCTGCGTTAAGAGGCCATCACTCATTTAAAAACTCCTCCCCCTCCACGAGGCTCTCTATCTGAACTGCAAGCTTCTTACCTAAGGTGCCAACCTTTCCCTTGAATTTAACTCGCTCTCCAACCTTAACGTCCACAAGAGAACCAACTCTCTGATTCAATAGTATAACATCTCCTATATCTAAATCAAGGAGCTCACCAACCGTTAAAGTAGAACTACCAAGCTCGGCTGAAACCGGTATTAGAACCCTCTCCAAGCGCTTTCTAAGATTTTCCACCATCTCTGGAGGCGTTTCCTTCCTGACCGCGGAGAACCAATACTGTGCACTTAGCTTGGAAACAATGGGTTCGAGAACAAAGTAAGGAAAGCACAGATTTATCATGCCCTCTGCCTCTCCTATCTTAGCGTCTATGGTGATAACTGCTGTCATATCGTTTGGAGGTGCTATCTGAACAAATTGAGGATTACTCTCTATGCCCTCAAGCCTCAGTTTCAGCTCAACAACATGCCCCCATGCTTCCTCAAGTGCCGAGAGAAAGTCATCTATAAGTCTTCTAACAACCATCATTTCTATATCGGTTAACTCTCTCGGCTTTCTCAAAGGCTCTCCCTTTCCCCCAAGAAGCCTATCTATGACAGCAAATACCAGTGAAGGATTTATCTCCAATATCGACGTTCCCTCAAGAGGATCAAGAGCGAAGAGGCTTAACACCGTAGGATTCAATAGGGATCTCGTGAATTCCTCGTAGGTTACCTGATCCACCGAGACTACCTTCATCTGTACCACAGATCTAACCCTTGCGGAAAGGTTAGTCGTAAGAAGACGCGCAAAACTCTCATGTATCATTTGAAGCCCTCTGATCTGATCTTTAGAAAACTTATCGGGCCTCTTAAAATCATAAACCTTTATCTTTCGAGTTTCTTTCTGCTTTATGGTTTCTACATCGAGATCACCGGAGGTTAAGGCCTCAAGAAGCGCATCTATTTCGTCCTGAGATAATACCTCAGGCATTTACCCTCACCACCTTACTGAACGAGAAACTCCGTAAAATAGACCTTGAGGACTCTTCCCTTATCCCTCGGTATAATTTTATTTATCGCTTCCTTTATCTCTGATGCAAGGGACAAAAGCCCTGCCGATGTTGATAAATCTCTCGTTGTCTTATCCTTTACAGTAAGTATTATAACATCACGGAGTCTCACATTCCACTCTGGCTTAGAAAGCTCACCAAGTATTTTTGTGTTACTGAGCTCAAGAGAAACCTTAAACCTTGCAAAGTGCGTCTCGATTTTATCCGCAAGGTTCACCGTAAACTCTCCCATGTCCATTATAGGACCACTTTTAACCACCCGCTGTTCCTCTCCTCTTTTTTTTAGCTTGTCTGTAACGATCTTCTGAGCTATGAAGAAGGATACACCCGCAGATATGATAATCGCCGCCAAAACTATTATCAGCATTTTCGGATCTATAGGAAGCTTTATCTTAAGCTTCACCCTTTCCAACCTCCTCCTTTAAAAGGGAACGAGCCTTTTCGTGCTCAAGACCACTATATCCACCCTTCTATTTAAAGCTCGATGTTCAGGCGTGTCATTGGGAACTATAGGCTTATAAGGACCATATCCCGCTATTGAGATTCTTCTCGGATCGATACCTCCTCTTCTAATCATAAACTTAGCAACTGAAGCGGCTCTCGCCGCAGAAAGCTCCCAATTAGAGGGATACCTGGGCGTGCTTATAGGTATGTTATCTGTATGTCCTTCTACCCTGAGATCATTCGGAACAGTATTCAAAATCTTGGAAAGCTCCAGTAATGTGGAAATTGCATCAGGTTTAAGAACCGCGCTTCCCGGATCAAAGAGAATGCTCTCTGTGATGGTTATAACGATCCCCTCTCTTGTAAACCTCAGCCTTATCCTCCCACCTAAGTTTTCCCTTTGAACAAATCTTTCAACCTGTTTCATTACCTCCTTCATATAACGAGTTTGCTGCTTCAGCATTCCAGCATCTATACCGGTAAATCCCATTCCAACGAGTTTTTCCACATCGAAGGTCTTTCCTCCACTCAGAACGCCAAGAGCACCCTTGAAGGAAAGAATCATCTTCTGGAACTGCATAACATCTATGGTTGAAAACGAAAACAGAAAAACGAAAAAGGTAAGGAGGAGGGTAACCATATCCCCATAGGTGGTAAGCCACCCTGCACCTCCCCCTTTTTCCTCCTCCTTCCTCCTCTTCTCCCTCGGCAACTAAGCCGCCTCCCCAGATTCCCTTTTCTTAGACTCTTCGTAAAGAGCCCTAATAGCTGGAGGAAGATAAACCTTGAGCTTCTCCTCCACTATTCTGGGGTTCTCTCCAGCTTGAATAGCTAAAACCCCTTCAACGACCATCTCCTTGGCTATTATCTCCTCCTCCGTCCTTACCGCCAGCTTCTTAGCAATGGGAAGGGCAAAAGCATTAGCTATAAAGGATCCGTAAAACGTAGTTATAAGAGCAACCGCCATACCAGGCCCCAAAGCGTTGGGATCATCTAAGTGTCCAAGCATCTGAATCAAACCTATCAAAGTACCAAGCATCCCAAACGCCGGTGCCATTTCTCCCCAAACTTCGAAAACAGATCTATTAGACTTATGTCGCTCCTCAAGGAAGGATATCTCTGCATCGAGAATATTTCTGACGAGCTCGGGATCAGTTCCATCAACTACAAGCTGGATACCCTTTTTTATGAAGGGATCTTCTATACCAGCTGCTTCATCCTCAAGTGCAAGTAATCCCTCTCTTCTTGCACGCTCAGCAAATCTAATCATAAGGTTAAGGACCTCCAGCATGTCATGGCTTTTGGCAAAAAAGGCACTTCTTAAAAGCTGAGGTAATAGCTTCATGCGCGGCAGAGGATTACTAGCCATCGTAACTGCTATGCTTCCTCCAAAGGTGATAAGAAAAGATGGTATATCTATGAATGCGCCAGGATCTCCTCCCATTATTATGGCTCCTATGACGAGGCCCCATCCCATAAAAATACCTGCCGCAGTTGCTAAATCCATTGCATCACCATCTCAAGAAACTATTCTTTTTTCCCATTATACCATACGGGATTAGCCAATGAACGCTTGTATTCTATAACCTTTTTAACCACGTCGTCAACGGACTCCTTAACGACGTATCTATGCTCGTTAACGAGGGTCACCACCGTATCTGGAGTAGATTCGATCGTCTCTATGAGATCCGCGTTGACCACAAACTCCTTACCGTTAAGCCTTGTCAGCTTTATCACCCCCACCCCTCCCCTCCTAACAAGCTAAAAGTTACCTCTTGAGGGCCAAGAGATCTCTCAAGCTCTCATCAGCGGTGGTTATAACCCTCGTGTTAGCCTGAAATCCTCTCTGAGCCACTATCATATTTACAAACTCTTCTGCTATATCTACATTAGACATCTCAAGATACCCTTGAAGAACTACTCCTGCACCTCCGGAACCAGCGAACTTAAGCTGAGCGGTTCCAGAGTTATAGCTCTCCGTAAAGAGGGTATTTCCAGCCTTGTTTAAGCCAGCAGGATTGCTAAAAACCGCTATAGCAAGCTTATAAAGCGGTTTCGTTCGACCGTTACTATAAACCCCGCTAACCAGTCCGCCTTGATCAACGGTGAAGCTCTTTAATACACCCATTGGATACCCATCTACATATTTAGCAGACATCGTAAAATCCGAGGCGAACTGCGTTACCCCATGTATCGCATCTCCCTTATGAGCAAAATATACTCTTATGCCTTGAGGAAGCGTAGCCCCACTATAGATAGAAGAAGTCGCAGAATTCGCTGGAATTGTCATAACACTTGCAACATCGTTTGTGGCATCGAGTAGACCATTACTCCCAAAGTTTAACACTGCGAGAGATCCCGAAGCAGCAACTCCTATGCTCCCACCCGATGTCTCATAGGTCAACACCCATCCCACGAACCATTGATTATCCCCCACCTTCGTTACAGATATCTTAAGGTCATGAGTATTACCCAAAGAGTCATAAATCTGTGTCCACGTGGTATATGTAGTTCCTATGGAAGCAGAAGCATCGAGATTACAACCGAGATCGATCCTTGATGTTTCCTTGCCTGGGAGTTTCTCCCCAACCTCAACCTGAATTGGGACCAAAGAGGTTGTATCAACAGCTACAGTCCCATCACTGGCTATGCTTGCTACCCATCCCTGAAGAACATAGCCAGTTGCAGGATCCACAAAGGTGCCGTTAGAGTCCATGGCAAATGCTCCCGCCCTCGTATAGTAATAGCCAGCGCCATCGCTCAGAACGAAAAAACCATCCCCCTGAATCATCATATCGGTGTTCTTACCGGTCATTTGAGGGGTCCCCTGCGTAAAAATAGTGTCCACCGCTCCAAGCTGCATCCCCATTCCTACCTCCATAGGGTTTATTCCACCAAGATTACCAGTAGGAGCCATGGCACTTCTTAACGTCTGATAGAGGACATCTTTGAAGGTAACCCTGCTTTTCTTAAAGCCCACCGTATTGACGTTAGAGATATTATTACCTATGACATCAAGCTCGAGAAGATGATTTTTTAAACCGGAAATTCCGGAATATAAGCTTCTTAGCATTGGAAAACGCCTCCTTCTTTGAGAGGCGCTCCTTCGCCGATTTTTTCATCCGTGAATTTTCAAGCTTTTACCTCTTCAACGCTATTTAAAGGTATCTCATACTTTCCATCATCTATCACCAAGACTATCCCGTCCTTCGTGGGCTTTATTCCCGTAACCTTACCCTCTACCTTATCGCCACTTTCAGAATCCGTGAATTTAACCGTCTTACCTATAAGGTTAAAAAACTGTGCCCATGACATATCAACGAGAAACTTCTCAAGTTCCTTGGACATATTGGTTATCTGCTCGAGCGTGCTAAACTGAGCCATTTGAGCAACGAACTCCTTATCCTCCATCGGAGAAAAAGGATCCTGATAGCGAAGCTGAGTAACGAGAAGCTTTAAAAATGCGTCTTTATCAAGCTCTTTCCCTCGAGTCAGTTTGGTATCGCTCGATGGGAAATAATAAGCGCCTAAGTTGTTAACTCTATCAAACATGCCTGCTCACCTCTCATTAAGCCAAAATATTGAGCAGGCCTTCCTTGGCCATCTTGCTCAATCTCAGCATATCCTCTCCCTCATCAACGGGAAGAGATTCATCAACGGCATCGAGAAACCCTGTCTTTTTAGAAGAAGGAGATTTTCCCATCCACCCTTCATCCTTTTTCTCTCCACTGTTCATCTCCCCTCCGTAAAAAAGACTTGCCTCAAGAGAATAACCCTGCTCTTTAAAGAATGAATGAAGATGATGCATATTACTCTCAAATAGAGCTTTAACATCCGCGGAGGGTAACCAGAAGCGAGCGGTAGCTCTTCCATCATGAAGTGAGATGCTAAACTTAACCTTACCAAGTTCTGGAGGGTGAAGCTCAACCGTCGCCTCTCTCTTACCTTCTCTCAAGTTGAACTCGAGCTTCTTCAAAAAAGCCTTTACCGTCATTTCTTCAGAGACCAATGGACGCTCTTCCGCCCTTGCCTGAGAGG
>JAGHDO010000093.1 GCA_021159885.1 Synergistota bacterium
CTATTAAAAGATCAAAAGGACCTTCCAGTAATAGGAACTGCTTTAGCAGGAAATGTCCAGTTTTTGATCACAGGAGATAAAGAACTGCTCAGTCTCCGGAAGTATAGAAATATAGAAATCCTTTCTCCAAGAGAATTCTGGGAGCGATTAAGAAAACATAATCTCTTTAGGTGAAGGGGTAAGAGAGTGAACAATATAAAAGAGAACTCGCAAGCGGTGTGGAAAATCTTAAAAAAGCGATAGAGCTTCTCAAGACTCGCAAGGAATTTCTTAAAAAACGGTTCGGAGTAATACGCCTGGGAATATTCGGCTCGTTTGCTAAGTGTAAAGCGAGTCAAAAGAGCGACATTGATATATACACCAAAGGAGGGCTCGAGAGCATAAGGATTCCCTATGTGAGAAGGAGCATAGAAAGGAGCATCACCTATGTCTGAAAGAACAGATAAAGAATTTTTAATGGACATTTTAGAAATGGAAAATGAAAGTTCAGTTAAGATAGTAGCCTTAGAAAAAAAGATAAAAAAGAAAATTAAAAAGCGGAAAATCACTAAGGAGGATGTAAAAGAAGCCATAGAATGGGCGAGAAAAACCTTAAGGATGGAAAAAGGTGTTAAGTATCTAAGAAGTTAAAACTGAAGGATACTGAAGATTATTACATATAGTGAAAAGCTTTAAAATTTGAAGTAAAAATAAGAATGGGTGAGATTGGAGAGGATGTGATTATGAAAGCATTTCTCCAGGCGTAGGAAAGGAGTAGAAGACCGGATATAAAAACTCTCTCTTTTAGTATAATATATGCGACTTCGGAAACTCTTAAAGTAAGAGAGGATGGAGATCGAAGGAATAGGAATTAACGCCGACTCGAAAAGAATCAACGGAAATCTAAAGAGATTTGATGAGGAGCTCTCCGTTTTTGAGGAGTTTGGCTTTGACTATGTGGAGATTTCTCCCCACGGCGTTGACGGCATAATTCACGGGAAGGTAAACAAGTTTAAGATAAATTTGATCATAGATATTCTTAAAAAGCACAATCTGAAATATACCGTCCACGCAGCAGATATAATTAACCTTAAAGATATATTTAATAAGAGAATACAGTTCAGCTCAATGAAGGCGACAATAGATTTCGCGCACCTTATAGGTGCGCGAATCCTCGTTTATCACTGTGGTAGCTATCTTAAGTATGATGAAAACGGCGCTGAGTTCACGGAGTATGAACAGAGAGAAAACGAGATAGAAAGTTTAAAGAGACTCGCTAACTACGCGTCGGAGAAAGAGATCAGGATAGGGGTTGAAAACGTCTACCAATCCTTAAGAAGCGTTCTCGAGCTCGTTAAGGCGGTTGATAAGCCTAATGTAGGTTTAACGCTCGATATAGGTCACCTCTACTTCTGGGGCAAAACGAGGGGCGTTAGATACAGGTTTCTTGACGAGATCGAAAGAGCGATGGAGTATACCATACATATTCACGTCCACGATAATTTCGGAGAGCCTCCGTTCCTTTATGGATACGACATAGAAAACACGGATACTTTCAGGTTAACGCTTGGTCTCGGTGATCTTCATATGCCGATAGGGTGGGGCGAGATCCCATATGACAAGGTTTTTGAAATTATAAGAAAGCACGGGTACAATGGAGTGATAATAGCCGAGATAAACTCATGGGAGAGATACTACAACGCACTACGCGATATTCCCATAAATATAAGAAGATTGCTTAAGGGCGAAAAGATAGAAATACACCATATATAGCTCAAAGCGAAAAGCGCTATGCAGCTTTTGTCTCGCGCGAGATTATATCTATTATGTCCTGCGGAGTAACCTCTTCTTTAGTGAAGTCTCCAACCTTTTTGCCATGTTCAAGAAGTGTAAATCTATCTGCCACTTCATATACGTGATATATGTTGTGTGTTATGAAGACAACAGATAACCCCCTTGACTTGGCTTCGAGAATAAGCTCAAGAACTCTTTGCGTTTCCTTTATAGATAGGGCAGCCGTTGGCTCATCAAGTATAAGAAGTTTTGCTCCAAAATGAATAGCTCTTCCAATGGCAATAGCCTGTCTTTCACCACCTGAGAGAAAGGAAACGGTTTCGTTAACATCTCTCACCTTAACCCCTATATCAGTTAACATCTCTTTGGCTATCCTATTCATGTTTCTTTTATCAAGAAGCTCAAAGGGCCCTACCTTATAGGTTAGCTCTCTTCCAAGGAAGAAGTTCCTCGCTATGCTCATAAGCTCAACAAGCGCGAGATCCTGATAGACGGTCTCTATTCCCATAGCTCTCGCATCTTTGGGAGAGCTAAAGTTAACCTTTTTACCTTCAAAGTATATCTCTCCCTCATCTGGCTGATAAAAGCCTACGAGTATCTTTATCAGGGTTGATTTGCCCGCACCGTTGTCTCCTAAAAGCCCTACCACTTCATTTTTCCCGACGGTAAAATCAACGCCCCTTAAGGCTTGAACCCTTCCAAAGTTTTTAACGATTCCTTTCATCTCAACAAGAGGCATTTCCATCGTCATTATCCAGCCACCGCCCTTTTGATCTTCATGTTTATGATAGCAGCTATAACGAGAATTATCCCTATAAAGGCCCTGTACCAGTATGGCGGAGCTCCCGCCAGAATCAATCCGTTTTGAACCATTCCTATCAGGAAAGCTCCTATAAAGGCTCCTATCACGCTACCATAACCCCCGTTTAAAAAGGTTCCTCCGATGACTGCAGCAGCTATCGCCTCAAGCTCCATCCCCATGCCGAGCGTCGGGTCCACTATCTTAAATCTGCTTAAGTTAGCCATTCCGGCGAAACCCGCAAGGAGAGCACAGAGTATAAAGTTTATCATCTTGACTCTGTTAGCCGAAACCCCAAGAGCCTTTGCCACCCTTGGATTACCCCCAGTGGCAAAGACCCAGTTTCCATATCGAGTGTTAGTAAGAATTATTGAAAATACAATGGTTATAAGTATAAACCATATACCGGAAGCCCTTATATCACCAGCAAGCTCCTTACCGAATATGCCAAGAAAAGCTAAGCTTCCTTTGTAGTAGAGGGGAAAACCCCCAGTTACAGCAAGCAATATTCCCCTCCAGAACATCTGCATTCCCAATGTAGTAATGAAGGAGGGGATTCCTGCTCTTAAAGTTATAACGCCATTAAGATAACCTATGCCCGCAGCAACGAGCATAGAGAGGAGAAAGGCGATTACCACGGGAATACCGTGAGACGAAAAGAGAATGACGAACATTGGAACTATGGCGAAAACGGAACCGACCGAAAGATCAAATTCTCCCGCTATCATCAAGAAAGTAATACCAATCGTAACTATGCCAAGCTCGGCGGATATAGTGAATATGCTTGCGAAGTTAGAAGGAGTAAGGAAATTTTTAGAAATAACCGAGAAAACCACGAAAACCCCGAGAAATCCTATAAGAGCACCTATCTCGCTATATCTTATAAGCCTATGAATTTCCTTTTTCTTTAAGGTAGCTTCCATAAAGCCATCCCTCCTTTTAGAAAGTTCTGGCTCGTCAGCTCCTTCGATGAGCTGACGAGCCAGAAAGAAAAAGAATTATCTATATCCTGCCTTAACCATCTTAGCTACGAGATCAACGTTGCTCTTGTCAACGATGGATGGACCTGTAAGCACGGTTCCGTGGGGAACCAACCCATACTTGTTATAGAGATAGAGGAATACTATCGGGAGATACCCCTGGAGGTATTGCTGCTGCTCAACCGTGAAGAGAAGTTCTCCCTTCTTTATAGCCTCTATCATAAGGGGAGTAAGATCCCAACCGCTAACCTTTACCTTTCCAACGAGTCCTTTCTCCTCAATGAGCTTCAAGGCGGGCTGAGTTCCTATAGGACCAAGGGTGAATATCGCATCCGTATCAGGGTGGCGAGAGAGATAGCTTGCCATTATACCAACAGCCTTGGTCGGATTAGTCGTTATATCAATCTCCTCAACGGGTATTCCCTTCTTGGAAAAGACATCCTTTATACCCTTTGCTCTAAGCTCAAGACCGGTATGCCCTGGCTCATGGATCGCAACGATCGCCCTCTTTGGGGTGAACTCCTTGAGCATTCTCCTTGCAGCCTCCACTCCACCTCTGTACTCGTCCATTCCAACATAGCACAGGTATGGGATCCTCTTATCAGGCGGTCTCGTATCGGGAACGTTTATGGCTATAACCGGTATACCCATCTTTATAGCCTTCCTCAAGGGCTCATCGAGCGCTACCGCGTTCGTTATTGTAACTATTAAGCCATCCGGCTTCGCAGATATGGCACTATTAAGCATGTCGACAAGCTTCTTTATGGAGAACTTCTCCGGACCGAGGTAGGTGGCTTTAACACCGAACCTCTTGGCTGCATCCTCCATTCCTTTCATAACTACTCCCCAGAAGGGATCGCCGGGGCCTCCGTGGGAAACCACATAGAACCTAAGCTGCTTAGCCAAGGCCGCAGATGGATAGAGAGCCAGGGTGAACGCTCCGATGACCAATGCCGTTAAAACCAAGCCAACCCACAGTTTCCGCATGGGGGAAACACCTCCTTGCGTTTTTAGGATTCCTCCCAGAAGAGCTCCCTTACCATCCTATAAACGCATTCTTCTAAAGATGGCTTGGGAAGCATTTCTCCTGAGAACCACCAGCTATAGCCGAGCTTAAGAAGCTCATTTACGATCCTTTCAAGATCCAAATGACCATATCCTGGAGCCCACCTGTTTGAATCCGCTATATGTACATAACGCAGAAGGCGATGAGCCACAGCAAGTCTCATGGACTCAAATATGCTTCTTTCCTCTATATTCATGTGAAAGGTATCGGCAAGAAGGAATAGCCTCTCGCTTCCAAGATCTTTTATCCATTTTATAGCTTCTGGCACGGTATTTATAAGATCGGTCTCATATCTATTTATGGGCTCGATAAGTATGTTAACCTCGTGTTTCTCCGCGAGCTCGAGAACCTCGAGCATGGAAGAAGTAAGGGTTTTCATTGCTTTTTCAACGCTTCCCTCGCTTTTTCCTCTTATAAGGCCTACGATTATGTATGGATTTCCCGGCATATTCTTAGACAGTTTCATGTGAGACTCAAGACGAGCTATAGCTTTCTCTCTAATTTCAGGGTCAGGAGAGGAAAGTGAAAGCCCCTCGTCAACGAAAGCTTGCCCTGTACCTATAGCGCTTACCTTCAGATCCAGCTTTTCAAGCAGGGGATTTATGCTTGAAAGATCGACCTTTTCTGGATCTCTTATGGCAAACTCAACCCCATGAAAACCATAGAGATTGAGCAGGAGGAGGAAATCCTTTCCCAGCTTCTCTATCGCCTCGAATGATGTTTCCTGCAAGGAAACCGCAAACGATAGCGAATACATGGTTTAGACTCGCTCCTCTACGCAGGGGGATAGTGAAGATGATAGATGCTTTTTCCACCCTTTAGCGGTCCCTTTATATACTGCTCGACTTCCTCGGGATCGCGCTCCGTAATCTCTTCAACGGGAGGAAGCTTTCCGGGAGGAAATACTTCCATTATCTCATTTATAAACTCCTCAAGCCAATCCAAGAAAGC